>NZ_JAMYUO010000017.1:0-125984 GCF_040323125.1 Mesorhizobium sp. M0062 | reverse complement strand
CCCCGGGTTGGGGGCCGCCCTTGGGGCCGCGCCGCACATCACTGCGCTGGAGCGCTCACTTGCTCCGCAACATCATCGGCCGAGGGACCGCCGACGAACTCGACGGTGACGCCCGGCGACACCAGCTTGGCCAGTTCACGCGCATCCCAGTTGGTCAGGCGCACGCAGCCATGGCTTTCGGTCTTGCCGATCTTGGAGGGATCGGGCGTGCCGTGAATGCCATAGGTCGGCTTGTCCAGCGCAATCCACACCGAGCCGACCGGGCCGTTCGGACCCGGCGGGATGGTCAGGATCTTGTCGTTCTGGCCCTGCTTGAAATTGATGCTGGGGTTGTAGGTGTAGTTCGGATCGAGCGCGACGCGCGACACCGTATGGGTGCCGGTCGGCGAGGGCGTGTCGGCTGAACCGATGGTGGCCGGATAGGCCGCGACCAGCTTGCCACCGGCGTCATAGGCGAACACCTGCTTCTTGTCCTTGTCGGCGACGATGCGGGCAACCGGCGTCGCCACCAGCCTGCCGAAATTGGCGACCTTGATGATGGTGCCGGGACGGCTGAAGTCGGCCTCGGGATTGAGCCCCTTCAGGTAGTTCTCGTCCATGTGGAACCGTTCGGCCAAGGCTTCGGTGACGGAGGTGTAAGCCATGCGGTCGAGCTGCGCCTTCTGGCTGTAATCCTCCGGTATCGAGGCGACATAAGGCCCGGCCGCGTCTTCGGGCGTGATCGTATAATTGGCGAAAGCATCGCCACCGGTTTGCGCCAGCGCAGCCTGGATGCCGACCGCGTCGGTCGAGCGCAGATTGCTGCCGGTGATCTGGTTATAGGCGGCAAGCGCCTTGTCGACATTGGAGCCGAAGCGCCCGTCGACGACGCCGGGTGAAGCGCCGGCGCGGTCGAGCAGCACCTGCAAGGCGGCTACATCCTGGCGTGCGCCGAGTGAAAGCGAGGGATCGACCACGGTCTTGCCACCGGCTTTCGGCGGCAGCGCGGCCTGGTCGGCGGGCGCCGCCGGTTCGGCGGGATCGATAGAGGCTTCGTTCAGCGGCTGGCGCTTGAGGGGCCGCGGTTCAGCGGATTTCGGCGCTTCCGGATAGGTGTCGCTGTCATTGGCATCATCCTGCGGAGCGGCCCCCAGGAATCTGTCGCTTTCAGGATCGTATTCATCAACCGGCGGGCCGGGGATTCGTCCCTGATCGTCCAGTTGCCTGCGGCGGAAACGCGCCATGTCTTCGGGATCGTCGAGATAGTAGCGGTCGTCGTCTTCGACCGGTGCGCGTCCAAGCTCACGTGCCCGCATTTCCCGGCGCAGCGCGCGGCGGTCGAGCCTGGTCTGCGGCGGCTGGATGGCAATGACCTTGCCGGTCTCGGCATCGACGATGACGCGGTTGCCCCTGGCGTCGTAATAGATGTCGAGATTGCCGTCCTGGGCAAGCACAATGCCGCCGCTATCGGCGGCGCGGACGGCCGGCAGTGCGTTGTCCACAGTCGGCGATGCCATGGCGCTGGACGTGAGCAGCCCGGCGGCGAGCACCGAAAAGGCAAGGATCGTGCGGAACATGGTGGTCAAACTCTCCGGTACTTACAGCGCCGCGCGTCCGTTTGGACGCGCAAAGGACGTTGTAACACTTCATGTCTGCGCATGATCCTTTCCGAAAATCGAATTTCGATTTTCGGGGTCATGCGTAATTGCCGCCGCCCGGCAGTGTTCCCACCAGAACGTTCTCGCCACCGTTTGGATGCGCAAGGAACGCCCTGATCGTCAAAAGCCTGCAGGCAAACCCCTTCGCCAGCAAACCACAACATAAGCTTTCCAACATGAACCGGGCATGAAGATGGCGGATTACTGGTTGCTACAGGCCCAATTCCTTGCGCGTCTGCTTCGTCAGCTTGAGGACGACGAGGCGGTGGCTTTCGCCGAGATAGTCCTTCAGCGCATCATCATCCATGCTCTGGCTTGTCTGACGCTGGATCCATTTCATGCCGCGCGAGGCGAGATAGGGCGCCGGCCGGCAGCCGGGCTGATCCTTCAGCACGTCATAAGCCATTTCAGAGCATTTGAAGGTGACGAAGACGCCACCCTCCCGGTCATGGCCGGCGATGGTGAAGACCTTGCCACCGACTTTCCAGACATCGGCCCCGCCCCACTGCACGACATGCGTCGTCTGCGGCAGCGAGGCGCAGAAGCTGTTGTAGTCGTCCAGCGTCATCTGCACCCCCGTCAAAGGATTGTTGTTTCATAAGAAAATGCCGCGCGTCCGGTCGGACGCGCGGCGTTGGATCAGGCTGCCGCGTCGGTCGGCACCACAGTGGGCCTGGACCGGAAATTCAACCGGTCGGAGCCGGCGGTGACCTTGACGGTCGAGCCGTCGAGTATCTCGCCAAGCAGGATTTTTTCCGCCAGCGGATCTTGCAGGTCCTTCTGCATCACCCGCTTCAGCGGCCGCGCGCCATAGGCCGGGTCGTAGCCCTTCGCCGCCAGCCAGTCGATCGATTCCTGGTCGAGCGACAGTGTGATCTTGCGGTCGACGAGCAGGCTTTCCAGCCGCTTGAGCTGGATCTCGACGATGCGGCCCATATCCTGCCGGCGCAGCCGGTGGAACAGGATCACCTCGTCGACGCGGTTGAGGAACTCCGGCCTGAACGAGGCTCTCACCACGCTCATAACCTCGTCGCGCACGGCATCGACATCCTGCTCTTCGCCGAGATTGACCAGATATTCGGCGCCGAGGTTCGACGTCATGACGATCAGCGTGTTGCGAAAGTCGACCGTGCGGCCCTGCCCGTCGGTCAGCCGCCCGTCGTCGAGCACCTGCAACAGGACGTTGAAGACATCCGGATGCGCCTTCTCGATCTCGTCGAACAGCACGACCTGATAGGGCCGGCGCCGCACCGCTTCGGTCAGCGCACCGCCTTCCTCATAGCCGACATAACCGGGAGGCGCTCCGATCAGCCGGGCGACCGAGTGCTTCTCCATGTATTCCGACATGTCGATGCGCACCATGGCGCTCTCGTCGTCGAACAGGAAATTGGCCAGCGCCTTGGTCAGTTCGGTCTTGCCGACGCCGGTCGGTCCGAGGAACATGAACGAGCCGATCGGCCGGTTCGGATCCTGCAGCCCGGCCCGGGCACGACGCACGGCCTTGGACACCGCCTGCACCGCTTCGCCCTGGCCGACGACTCGCTTGCCGATCTCGTCTTCCATGCGCAGCAGCTTGTCGCGCTCGCCCTGCAGCATCTTGTCGACCGGAATGCCGGTCCAGCGCGACACGATATGGGCGACGTGGTCGGGCGTGACCACCTCTTCGACCATGCCGGCCTTGCCGTCCTGGGCTTCGGCTTCCTTCAGCTTCTTTTCCAGTTCCGGGATCTTGCCATAGGCAAGCTCGCCGGCGCGCTGGAATTCACCCTTGCGCTGGGCAATGGCGAGGTCGTTGCGGGCCGCGTCGAGCTGCTTCTTGAGGTCAGCGGCGAGGCCAAGCTTCTGCTTCTCCGACTGCCATTTGGCGGTGATCTCGGTCGATTCCTCCTCGAGGCCGACGAGTTCCTTTTCGAGACGCGCGAGCCGGTCCTTTGACGCCTCGTCCTTCTCGACCTTCAGTGCCTCGCGCTCGATCTTGAGCTGCATGATGCGGCGATCGATTTCGTCCAGCGCCTCGGGCTTGGAATCGACCTGCATCCTCAGCCGCGACGCGGCTTCGTCGACAAGGTCGATCGCCTTGTCCGGCAGGAAACGGTCGGCGATGTAGCGGTTGGACAAGGTCGCCGCCGCGACCAGCGCCGAATCCGAGATGCGCACCTTGTGGTGCTGCTCGTACTTCTCCTTCAGGCCACGCAGGATCGACACGGTGTCTTCCACCGACGGCTCGTTGACGAAGACCGGCTGGAACCGGCGGGCAAGGGCCGCGTCCTTCTCGACATGCTTCCTGTATTCATCGAGCGTGGTCGCGCCGACGCAGTGCAGTTCGCCGCGCGCCAGCGCCGGCTTCAACAGGTTCGAAGCGTCCATGGCGCCATCGGCCTTGCCGGCGCCGACCAGCGTGTGCATCTCGTCGATGAACAGGATGATGCCGCCGGCCGCCGAGGTGACTTCGTTGAGCACGGCCTTCAGCCGCTCCTCGAACTCGCCGCGATATTTGGCGCCGGCAATCAGCGCGCCCATGTCGAGCGCCATCAACTGCTTGTCCTTCAGCGATTCGGGCACGTCGCCATTGACGATGCGCAGCGCCAGACCTTCGGCGATCGCCGTTTTGCCGACGCCCGGCTCGCCGATCAGCACCGGGTTGTTCTTGGTACGCCGCGACAGCACCTGGATGGTGCGGCGGATCTCGTCGTCACGGCCAATCACAGGGTCGAGCTTGCCGGCGCGGGCATCGGCGGTGAGGTCGCGCGCGTATTTCTTCAGCGCGTCATAGCCCTGCTCGGCGCTCGCCGAATCGGCGGTACGGCCCTTGCGGACGTCGTTGATCACCTGGTTCAGCGCCTGCGCTGTGACGCCGGCCTTGGACAGGATATCGGCCGTCTTGGCCGACTTCTCCATCGCCAGCGCCTGCAGCAGCCGCTCGACCGTGACAAAACTGTCGCCGGCTTTCTTGGCCAATTCCTCGGCGGTCGAAAACACCTTGGCCAGCGGCTGCGCCAGATAAAGCTGGCCGTTGCCGCCTTCCACCTTCGGCATGGCCTCAAGGGCGGTCTCGACGCCAAGCTTGACGTCGCGCACGTTGCCGCCGGCGCGCTCGATCAGCGAGGCGGCCAGCCCCTCATCGTCATCGACGAGGACCTTCAGCATATGTTCGGGAGTGAATTGCTGGTGATTGCGCGAGAGCGCCATGGTCTGGGCGGACTGAATGAATCCGCGGACGCGCTCGGAGTATTTCTCGAGGTTCATATCTGTCTCCTTCCATCACCGGCCCGCTTTGCGGCACCGGATCAGATTGCGGTGACGGACCCGCTCATCCGAGCCGGGTCCAGTTCACGCCAGATATGGGGCGCAAGCCATTGCCGCTCAAGACGTCCGGCTGATGATATTGCATGGCCGAGCAAACGAAAACGGCGGAGATTTCTCTCCGCCGTTTCATCGACTTATGTCTTGTGGGTCAGTTGTTGGCGTCGACGGCGAACGGGTCGCCGGCAGGGCTTTCGGCCGGCGCCGCATCCACCACGTCAACAGCGGCAGCGGTCTCGCCGGCGCCATCCACCACCTGGCCACCACCAGACTGTTCGTCACCGACCTGATCGGCATTGTTGCGCGGGCGGCGCGGACGCCGCGGGCGACGGGCAGCGCCGCTCTCGGCGGCTGCCTCATTGAGTTCGGCCCGGGCGGCAAGAGCCGCCGGCGACAGGTTTTCGTACAGCGGCGCCGGCTCGGAGAAACCGCTCTCGGCTTCGGGCTCAACCGCGGAAACGGTTTCCGCCTGTGCCGGGGTTTCGGTGAAGCGCTGCTGGTCGCCGCGCTGGCCGTTCTGCTCGCCACGCTGGGCAAAGTCGCCACGCTGGTCGTTCTGGCCATAGCCGCCATTGGGGCGGCGGTCACGGTTGCGGCCATTGTTGTCGCGGCCGTTGTTGTTGCGGCCATTATTGTCACGGCCATTATTGTCACGGCCACTGTTGTTCTCGCGGCCGTTTTCCTGGCCGTATGCGAGTTCGGCCGGCGTGCCCTCAATCGTCGGCTGCGGACCGTTGCCGTGGTTCGCCATCGGCGCTTGAGTCTCGCCGCCATTGCCGCTGCCGGCATTGTCAAAATCGTCGCGATCTTCATCGTCGTCGAATTCGTCGCGGTTCTGCGGGGCATTCTGGATCGGCATCTGCGCCTGTGCGGCGGCAATGATGCGGTTGTAGTGCTCGGCGTGCTGGAGGTAATTTTCCGCCATAACCCGGTCGCCGGCGCTTTGCGCATCACGGGCCAGAGTGGCGTATTTTTCGGCGATCTGCTGAGCCGATCCACGGATTTTCACGTCCGGGCCGTTGCTCTCGTAGTTGCGCGTCAGGGGATTTGGGCCCTTGCGGTTGTTGTTATTGTTGTTGCCACCGCCGCCGCCATTGTTGTTGCGACCGCGCATGCGCCTGTTCTGCTGTTGTGGCCTCATAAGACTCTCTTCATTTTGAAATTTTCGAAAAACGTTTCGCGAACGGAGGCGCTCATGCAGCCAGCCGTTTCGTTTCTTCACCGGCGTTCGCCCGCATCAATTGCGTTGGCGCCACGTGTCATCCTGTTCCGGTTACATCACTTGCCGGACGATTCCCGCACGAAGCTTGGGCGTCGTTTGCGCAAGAAGGCAGCTATTTCCAAGGAAAACCGAATCGCTAAGAGCACTGCCTGCTTCGTCTCATCCGGTTAGGGCGGACCCTAGCCGCATTCCCCGGCATTGCCAAGCGCTTTTTTGCACTGCGTCAAGGCTTTCCCTGTTCAAACATAAGAACCCTGTCGTTTCCGCCAAGATCGACAAATGCCCCGGCCAGCCTGTAGCCGGCTGCCGCGAATATGTCTTTGACCTCATTGCGCTGCGTGTGGCCGATCTCGACCGCTATCTTGCCTTCTGCTTCCAGAAACTTTGCCGCCTCGGCGGCGATGATCCTGTAGGGGCCAAGACCGTCCACACCGCCATCAAGGGCTCTGTGCGGATCGAAATCGCGGACCTCGTCCTGCAGATTTCCAATGTCTCCAGACGATATATAGGGAGGGTTTGCGGCAATTACATGGTATCGGCCCGAAACTTTTTCGAACCAGTCGGACTGCAGCCCCACGAACCGGCCGGCGAGTCCGAGTTGCTCGGCATTGCGTATCGCGGTTGCCAGCGCGTCTTGTAAAATATCGACCCCGGTGGCGGTCGCGGCCGGAACCGCGCTGAGCAGCGCCAGCGCAATCGCGCCGGTACCGGTGCCGAGATCGAGGATACGGCATTCCCCCAGCCTTTTGGCCGTCGCGCCGGCAAAAGGCAGGATCGCCTCGACCAGCGTTTCGGTGTCCGGCCGCGGCTCCAGCGTTTCCGGCGACAGCGACAGCCGCAGGCCGTAAAACTCGCGAAACCCGAGGATGCGGTGCACCGGTTCGCCGGCCATGCGGCGCTGCAGAGCAGCGCCGATTGCGGCAACCGCACCCGCATCGACCGTCCGTTGCGGGTCGGCGATCGCCTGCGTACGGTCCGTGCCGGAAAAATGTTCGACGATCAGCCTGGCATCCAGCGCCGGGTCGGAAAGGCCGGCCGCGGCAAGCCGCTCCCGCGCCGCCCGCAACAACGGCCCGAGCGCGCCGGGCAACATGTCAGCCATCGAGGCCGATATCGGCGAGCAGCTTCGACTGATGGTCGGCGATCAGCGCATTGATGACCTCGTCGAGCTCGCCCATCATCACCCGGTCGAGCTTGTAGAGCGTCAGGTTGATACGATGGTCGGTAAGGCGGCCCTGCGGGAAATTGTAGGTGCGGATGCGCTCCGAACGGTCGCCCGAACCAACCTGCGATTTGCGTGACTCCGAGCGCTCCTCGTCTGCCTTGCTGCGCTCGAGGTCGTAAAGCCGCGCACGCAGGATCTGCATGGCTTTCGCCCGGTTCTGATGCTGCGACTTCTCCGCCTGCACCACCATGATACCGGTCGGCAAATGGGTGATGCGCACCGCAGAATCGGTGGTGTTGACGTGCTGGCCGCCCGAACCCGAGGCGCGCATCGTGTCGATCCGGATGTCTTCGGCGCGAATGTCGATGTCGACCTCTTCGGCCTCCGGCAGTACGGCCACCGTCGCCGCCGAAGTGTGGATGCGCCCGCTGGCCTCGGTCGCCGGCACGCGCTGCACGCGGTGCACGCCGGATTCGAATTTCAGATGCGCAAAGACGCCCCTGCCGGAAATGGTGGCGATGATTTCCTTGAAGCCGCCGGCATCGCCGTCGCTGGCCGACACCGTCTCGAAGCGCCAGCCGCGTTCGGCGGCATAGCGCTCATACATGCGAAAAAGGTCGCCGGCAAACAATGCCGCCTCGTCGCCGCCGGTGCCGGCGCGGATTTCAAGGATGGCGTTCTTGTCGTCGGCCGCATCCTTAGGCAACAGCAGGATCTGGATGTCCTTTTGCAGCTGTTCGATACGCGCTTCGACGCCCGGCAGATCTGCCTCCGCCAGGGCCCGCATCTCGGCATCGGTGCCCTTGTCGGCAAGCATCGCCTCGAGGTCGGCTTGCTCGCGCTCGACTGAGCGCAGTTCCCTGACCTTGGCCACCATGTCCTGCAGCTCGGCATATTCCGAGGCCATCTTCACATAGGCATCGGCCGCCGGGCCGGCCGACATCTGCGCTTCGAGCATCTCGAAACGCTTGACGACCTGATCCATACGCTCGCGGGGAAGATTGACCATGGCTAATGCTATAGCGGGATGGAGCGGTCGTCGGCGAAGGCCTGCAGCAGCGCCCGCATCGGCAGCCCTTGAGCTGGCGCCATCAGATTGTCGGCAAAGAAAGCCTCCAATTCCTCCAGTGGCAGTTCGGTCAACATCGCCTTGACCGGGCCGATCGAGGCTGGAGACATCGAGATCGAGCGGTAGCCAAGGCCGATCAGCGCCATGGCGGAAATAGGTTTTCCGGCAAGCTCGCCGCACAGCGTCACCGGCGTGTGGTTGCGAACCCCGGCGTCGGCGATCTGCTTCAGAACCCGCAGGAAAGGCGTCGAAAGCGTGTCGAAGCGGTCGGAGAGCTGCGTGTTCCCCCGATCGACCGCCATGACGAACTGGAACAGGTCGTTGGAGCCGACCGAGACGAAATCGACCGCCTTCATCAACTCGTCGAGCTGGAACAGCAGCGACGGCACTTCCAGCATGGCGCCCACCTTGAGGCTGGTCGGCAGATGGTGGGCAAAGCGGGAGAGATGCCGCACTTCGCGGTCGATGATCTCGCGCGCCTGGGCGATTTCGCCGAGTTCGGTAACCATCGGCAGCATCAGCTTCAGTTCGCGCCCGCCGCAGGCCTTCAGCAGAGCGCGGATCTGGGTCCTGAGCAGACCCGGCCGGTCGAGCGTCAGCCGGATCGCGCGCCAGCCGAGCGCAGGGTTTTCTTCCTGGATGGCGCCCTTGAAGTAGGGCAGCACCTTGTCGCCGCCGATGTCGATGGTGCGGAAGGTGACCGGCTTGCCGCGCGCCGCGTCCAGCACGTCGCGGTAGAGCCGCTCCTGCGCCTCGGCACGCGGGAAGGTCGAGGCGACCATGAACTGCAATTCGGTGCGGAACAGGCCGATGCCGGCGGCACCCGCCTCGGCCAGCTGCGGCAGGTCGACGGCCAGGCCCGCATTCATCAGCAGGTCGACCTGGACGCCGTCCTTGGTCACCGACGGCTTCTTGCGCAGTTCCCGGTAGACTTCCTGCCGGCGCGCCCGGAAGCGCACTTTTTCGGCATAGGCAGCTTCGAGGTCGGGCTGCGGCCGCAGATGGATGGTGCCTTCCTCGCCGTCGACGATGATGGCATCGCCGTTTTCCGCCATGGAAACGGCGCCCTTCATCTGGCCGGCGACCGGAATGCCCATGGCGCGCGCTACGATGACGACATGGCTGGTGGCAGCGCCGTCTTCCAGCACCACGCCGCGCAGCTTGTCCCTGGGATAATCAAGCAGTTCGGCCGCGCCCATCGAGCGCGCGACCAGGATGGCGTCCTTCGGCAGTGACGCCGCGACGTCGTCAGGCCCGCGCCCCATCAGCTGGCGCAGCAGCCGGTTGGCGAGATCGTCGAAGTCGCTCATCCTCTCGCGCAAATAAGGATCGGTCATGTGCAGCATGCGGGCGCGCATGTCGCTTTGGACCTTTTCCACCGCCGCTTCCGCTGTCAGGCCGTTGCGGATCGCCTCTTCCAGCCGGCGCACCCAGCCGCGGTCGTTGGCAAACATGCGATACGCTTCGAGCACCTCGCGATGTTCGCCCTCGAAGGCGACATCGCGCCGCTCCAGCATGTCGTCGATAGAAAGCCTGAGCGAACCGAGCGACGTCTCCAGCCGGCGCACCTCTTCCTCACTGTCCTCGTTGAACAGATTGGTGACGACGATGCGTGGCTCATGCAGCACGACATGGCCGAGGCCGACGCCCTCGTTGAAGGACAGGCCGGTAAAGCTGACGGGACGGCGCAGATCGAGTTCGAGGCCGGGCCGGGTCAGGCGAGCGAGATCGCCGGTGGCGATCATCTCGGCGATCACCATGGCGGTCGTTTCCAGCGCCTCGACCTCGTCGTCGCGGTAGTGGCGCATGGTCTTGTTCTGCACCACCAGCACGCCCAGCGTGCGCCCTGCCCTTAGTACCGGCACGCCGAGGAAGGAATTGTAGATCTCTTCGCCCGTCTCCGGCAGGTAGGCGAAGGCCGGATGTTCCTGTGCATTGGAGAGGTTGAGCGGCCGCGCGCTCGCGGCAATGGTGCCGACGAGGCCCTGCCCCAGCCGCAGTTGCGCCAAATGGACGGCGTTCGGGTTCAGACCTTCGGTGGCATAGAGTTCGAGCACCGAATCGGCGCGCAGCACATAGAGCGAGCAGACCTCGGCGACCATGTTGGAGGCGATGTCGCGCACGATCCGGTCGAGCCGCTCCTGCGGCTCCAGCGGCTCCTGCATGAGCTCGCGGAGCCGTTTCAGCAGAACGCGCGGGCCGCTGGCCGTATCACGCATCGCGGCTTCTTCTCCAATGGGCATTTTGCCCGCCGCAGTTTCCACTGCGACCGGCGCACACGCAACAACTCAAATCGCTCTCGCTACTGCTTATCCAGACCGTACACGGAATGCAAAGTACGAACCGCGAGTTCCGTGTAGGGACCGTCAATCAGTATCGAAATCTTGATCTCGGAGGTAGTGATGGCGCGGATGTTGATCGCCTTGTCGGCCAGCGCCTTGAAAGCGGTGGCGGCCACACCGGCATGGCTGCGCATGCCGATGCCGATGACCGAAACCTTCGACATGCCGGCTTCCGACTGCACCACGTCATAGCCGATCGAAGCCTTCAGACGCTCCAGCACGGCCAACGCCTTGTCCACGTCGCCGGACGGCACGGTGAAGGTCATGTCGGTGAACTTGCCGTCCTCGGAGATGTTCTGGACGATCATGTCGACATTGATGTTGGCCTCGGCCAGCGGGCCGAAAATGCCGGCGGCAACGCCCGGGCGGTCGCCGACGCGGCGCAGAGAAATCTGCGCTTCGTCCTTGGCGTAGGCAATTCCGGTGACGACCTGCTGTTCCACGATCTCTTCCTCGTCGCAAATGAGCGTTCCCGGAGGATTGAGCAAATCCCCCATTCCGGGCGCATCGGGATCGTCGAAGGACGACCGCACGAACGTACGCACCCTGTGCACCATGGCAAGCTCGACCGAGCGCACCTGCAAGACCTTGGCGCCGAGCGAGGCCATTTCGAGCATTTCCTCGAACGAAATCTTGTTGAGCCGCCGCGCCTTCGGCTCGATGCGCGGATCGGTGGTGTAGACGCCGTCGACATCGGTGTAGATGTCGCAGCGATCGGCCTTGACCGCCGCGGCAATGGCCACCGCGCTTGTGTCGGAGCCGCCGCGGCCGAGCGTGGCGATGCGGTTGTCCGGGCCGATGCCCTGGAAGCCGGCGACGACAGCCACCTGGCCCTCGCCGAAGCGCTTGATCAGGAACGCGCCGTCAATGTCGAGGATGCGCGCCGCGCCATGCGCGTTGTCGGTCTTGATCGGGATCTGCCAGCCCTGCCATGAGCGGGCGTGCACGCCCATATTCTGCAGTGTGATCGCCAGCAGGCCGGCAGTCACCTGCTCGCCCGAGGCGACCACGGCGTCATACTCGCGCGCGTCGTGCATGGGCGAGGCTTCGCGCGTCCAGCCAACCAGTTCATTGGTCTTGCCCGCCATCGCCGAAACCACGACAGCGACCTCATGGCCGGCATCGACCTCGCGTTTGACGTGACGCGCCACATTGCGGATGCGGGCGATGTCGGCGACGGAGGTTCCGCCGAATTTCATCACGATGCGCGCCATGGAAGCGAAATGCCTTTGACTGAAGCCGGCCCAGGACCGAAAGGGGAAGTAAGCGCTCGACAGAAGCCGGCCGCTGAATGCGCGCCTCCTTAGCCAAATGATCACGGTTTCGCAAGGCTGGCGGCGGATGCCGGCTTCAGGATCGCGGCATATTGCGTTCGGCCCCGCCGCCGCTTACCAAATGCTGCCCGCGGGAAACTCCTTTTGGTCCGGCATATCGAATGATTGTTCGCCTTCGACGCGCCATGCGGTGGCAATCGCTGCCGCTGTTCATCGGCTTCGCCGTGCTGGCGTTGATCGTCGGCACACGCGCCGTGCTGGTCGAGACCCAGAGAGCCAATCGTGAGGCCGCGCGCGAGGCGGTCGAGTATCAGGAATTGCTTTCCGGTTTGCTTGCGATGGCTCAGGAGGCCGAGACCAGCCAGCGCGGCTATCTCCTGACCGGCGAGAAATCCTACCTCCAGCCTTATCGGCAGGCGGTCGACGCCATTCCGGGCCAGCTTGCCCGCATCGACGGCATGACCGCGCCGGACGACGAACTCGTGCAGCAGATCAACCACGTCAAGGACGCGCTTTCACAAAACCAGGCCGAATTGGCTGAGACGATTGCACTTTACGATCGCGGCGATGCGGCAAAAGCTCTGGAACTGGTCCGCAGCGGCCAGGGCAAGGCCGCCATGGACCAGATCCGGGCCAGCATGGACACGATCCGGCGCATTGGCGGCGCAGCCATCGCCGCGCGCGACGCTCATACCGACCGGGTCGAAAACTGGCTGCGAATCGGCTCGATAGCGGCGCTGCTGGCGATCTTCCTGCTTGGCGCCTACACGGTTCGCCTTTCGCGCCGCCGGTTCCGCGCAGTGGCGATCGCCCAGGAAGAGCTGATGCGCAAGAACATCGAGCTCGGCAACGAAATCCAGACGCGTGAAAAGGCCGAATCGCAGATCCGCCAGATGCAGAAGATGGAGGCTGTGGGCCAGCTGACCGGCGGTATCGCCCACGATTTCAACAACATGCTGGCGGTGATCATCAGCGCCATGAACCTCGCCCAGCGCAAGCTGACGCGGGGCGAGCACGACATCATGAAATTCATCGAAGCGGCGACCGATGCGGCGACCCGGGCCGCAAACTTGACGTCACGGCTGCTTGCCTTCTCGCGCCAGCAGCCGCTCGCGCCTCAGGTTGTAGACGCCAATCGTCTGGTCGCCGGCATGTCGGACCTGCTTCGGCGGGCGCTTGGCGAAACCCTCCGCATAGAAACCGTGCTGGCTGGCGGCCTGTGGAAGACCCATGCCGATCCGAGCCAGCTCGAAAATGCCATTCTCAACCTGGCGGTCAATGCGCGCGACGCAATGGGCGAGGACGGCAAGATGACCATCGAGACCGCCAACAGCCACCTCGACGAGGGCTACGCCGCCACCAATGCCGAGGTCAAAGCCGGCCAGTATGTAATGATTGCGGTCAGCGACACCGGCGCCGGCATGCCGGCGGACGTCATGGAGCGGGCTTTCGAGCCATTTTTCACCACCAAGCCAGTCGACAAGGGCACCGGCCTCGGGCTGAGCCAAGTGTTCGGCTTCGTCAAACAGTCCGGCGGACACGTCAAGATTTACTCGGAACCCGGCCAAGGCACCACGATCAGGATCTACCTGCCGCGCTTCTTCGGCCCGGAAGAGGCCGCCATATCTTCGGAACGAGCCGGAAATCCTGCCGTGCCGGTCACCGAAACCATCCTTGTCGTGGAGGACGATCCACGCGTGCGGGCTTCCACCACGGATGCCATGCGCGAACTCGGCTACACCGTCATTCATGCCGCAAGCGGCCAGGAAGCGCTGGAAAAGCTGGGCGACAACCCTGGTGTGGCGCTCATGTTCACCGATATCGTCATGCCGGTGATGAATGGGCGCAAGCTCGCCGAGGAGGCGCTGGCGCGCATGCCGAAGCTGAAGGTGATCTTCACCACCGGCTTCACCAGGAACGCCGTCGTCCACAATGGCGTGCTCGACCATGACGTGCATTTCCTGGCCAAGCCCTTCACCATCGAGCAGCTGGCGGCGAAATTGCGCGACGTGCTGGACGCAAGATGACCGAGACCCTGGAAATCGTCACCTTTCGCCTCAAGCCTGGAGCGGAAGCGGGCTTTGCCGCCGCCAACAACCTGGTCGCCGACTGGCTGGCGCGGCAACCTGGTTTCGTAAACCGCTGCCTGGCGCGGCGGGACGATGGCGGATGGGTCGATGTGGTGCGCTGGCGAAGTCGCGAGCAGGCTCTCGCCGCCGCAGGCCGGATCATGGCCGAGATCGGCGATTGCGAAGCGATGCGGGCCATCGATCCCGCAAGTGTTGCGATGGAACATGCCGCGATTGTGATCTCGAGGCCATAGGTCGACTAGCCAGGCAGTCGCAAAAACCGGCCTTGACTTTCTTGCCCCGGCACCCGACTTCCTAGCGTCCGAGGAGACCCGCCCCATGCCAGAGGCCCGACGATCAACAATCGATGCCGGAGAAGTGGAACGCTTTTCCGCGCTTGCCGCGGAATGGTGGAACCCGAACGGCAAATTCCGTCCGCTGCACAAATTCAACCCGGTCCGGCTTGCCTATATTCGGGACCAGGTGGCGGCGCGCTTCGGCCGCGATCCGCGGGCGGCGCGGCCGTTCGAAGGCCTGCGTTTCCTCGATATCGGCTGCGGCGGTGGGTTATTGTGCGAGCCGATGGCAAGGCTTGGCGCCGAAGTGGTCGGCGCCGACGCCTCGGCAACCAACATCGAGGTGGCGAAGCTGCACGCGGCCGAAGGCGGCGTGACGGTGGATTATCGCGCTACGACCGCTGAGGATTTGGCCGATTCCGGCGAGAAATTCGACGTCGTCCTCAACATGGAAGTCGTCGAGCATGTTGCCGATGTCGACCTGTTCATCGGCAAGTGCGGCGAAATGGTCAAGCCCGGCGGCATCATGTTCGTGGCCACCATCAACCGCACGCTGAAGGCACTGGGCCTGGCCATCATCGGCGCCGAATATGTGCTGCGCTGGCTGCCGCGCGGCACCCACCAGTTCGGCAAGCTGGTGCGGCCCGAAGAGCTTGAAAAGGCGCTCGGCAGCGCCGCCATGACCATCATCGACCGCACCGGCGTGACCTACAATCCTCTCGCCGACCGCTGGGCACGCTCCAAGGACATGGACGTCAACTATATGGTGCTGGCGGAAAAACGATCGGTCTGAACGAAGGGGCGGCCGTGGACACTATGAGGGCCCGAGAGCTGGCGCTCGATCTTCCCGAAACGGTCGAGCAATCGCATTTCGGCAAGGCTGACTTCCGCGTCCGCAACCGTATCTTCGTCTCGCTGCCCGAAGCCGACCGTGCTGTCGTCAAGCTCGACCGCGACCAGCAAGAGATGATGGCCGCGGCTGAGCCATCGGTTTTCAGGCCCGTGACAGGCGGCTGGGGCCAAAAGGGATGGACGTCGATCATGCTCGAAGCCTGCGACGAACAGACATTCCGCAGCGCCGTTCGGACGGCCTGGCGAAACGTCGTCCCGCCGGCGCTACGGAAGCGCCTCGACGCGAGCCAAATTTAAGCTTGAGCAGTTCGAGCAAAGTGTGAAGCGGTTTTCCCGGGAAAAGCGCATAGCGCTTTGCCTAGGGAATTGCGTAAACCAAAGACCCTATGCCTTCTGGCTCTGCGCCTTGGTGGTGATGATCACGCCGATGGTGATGATCACCGCGCCGGCCCAGGTCAGCAACTGGTAGTGCTCGCCGAGGAAGATGGTTCCGGCAAACAGGCCGACGGCCGCCGCCACATAGCCGATCTGGCTGAGATAGACCGGACCGCCCACGGCCTGCAGCCGGAAGAAGAAGGCAAACATCGCCGAGGCCGAAGCGACTTGCGCCACGACAACCAGCGGCACGGCCCTGAGCGGGGCGAAAGCGCCGACGCCGAACAGCGCGAGAATGCCGATCAGCAGCAGCGTCGCCGAGGCCAGGTGGCTGCCGACGGCCAGTTCGATCGGACCGGTGCCTTCGGGCCAGTCGACGGTGCGATAGATATTGCCGGCGGCAAGGCTGACCGGGATCAAAAGTCCGACCAGCACCCAGTAGACATCGGCCGGCTGGCCGGCCTCGCCGCGCGTCACCGCCACCATGACGGCGCCGATGAAGCCGACGGCGATACCGATACTGCCGAGCGTATTTGGCCGTCGAACGCCGAGCAGGATCGAAAACACCAGTGTGATGACCGGCGACAGCGTGAACATGATGCCGGTATAGCCGGCGCCGAGATGCGGGATAGCCGAAAACATCAGCAGATTGGGCACGGCGTAGGACACGGCGGCGGTGATGAAGAAATAGCGCAGTCTGTGCGAGGTGAGCCGCATGCGCTCGCCGTTCGCGAGCAACGCGCACAGCAGCACGCCCCCGGCGCCGAACGAGATGACGAAGGCCCAGACCATGGCCGGAACGCCGGCAGCCGTCGCCAGCTTGCCGAACGGCAAGGTCAGGCCGAGCAGGCCGCCGGTGACGACCAGCAGGCCAAGCGCCGATTCCCAGAGAAATTTCATCGGATGGTCCCGTCACTCACTTGCGGCACTGGGTCGAAACTGTATCTTGAGGTAGCATACCACAAAGATTCTTAACGTCAAGATACTTAGCGGTGAGACAAATGGATCGCGCGGCAAAGGCGGTGGAGCAATGGAAGCGGGAACGGCCGGACCTGGAGGTGTCGCCAATGCTGGTGCTTGGGCGGCTGAACGAAGCCTCGTCGCTAATCGCCCGCGAGCGCCTCGCCCCGCTGTTTGCCCGTTTCGGACTGCAGGCCGGCGAATTCGATGTGCTGGCGACGCTGCGCCGCTCCGGCCAGCCCTACGCGCTGACACCGACCGCTCTATACGAGGCGACGATGGTGACCTCTGGGGCCATGACCAACCGGCTCGACCGGCTTGAGAAGGCCGGACTGATCCTGCGCGGCCCGCACCCCAACGACCGGCGTGGCATTGTCGTGCAACTGACCGAAAAAGGTCTGGCCTTGATCGACGAAGCCCTGACCGCCCACGTCGCCAACGAGCATGAAATCCTCGCCGGGCTCACCGGCACGGAGCGGGGGGCACTGGCTCAGTTGCTTGGCAAATTGATCGATAGCGCCAGCTGATCGCTCAATTGCGCTCCTCGGGAAAACTCGGGATCGGCATGAAATCGATGCCATCCTCGGCCAAGCTCTTGGCTTCGTCCAACGTCGCCTCGCCATAGATGCCGCGCGCATCGCTCTCGCCGAAATGGATCTTGCGCGCTTCCTCGGCAAACTTGTCGCCGACATAGTCGGCATTCTCGCGCACCTTCTCGGCCATCGCCTTCAGTTGCGCCAAAGCCTGCTTCTGGGTTTCGCCCATGGCCAGCGCAATTGTTTCCTGCTTCCGCGCGGTGGAGACGGCTGGCGCCATCAGCGCCTTTTGCACCTTGTGCGAGCCGCAGCTCGGGCAATCGACGAAGCCGCGCTTCTTCTGCGTGTCGAAATCGTCATTGCTGCGAAACCAGCCCTCGAATTCGTGCTCGTGCTCGCAGATCAGGGCAAAGCGGATCACGAAGCCGCGCCCCTGAGCCGCGGCGCTTCCACTGCGCCGGCATTGACGGCAAAATCACGCGCGTTCTTGAGATTGGGGATTTTCTTACGCGCGGCCGACGACTGCGCCGTGTCGATCTCGGCGATGATCACCTCCGGATCGTCATGGTCGGCCTCGGCGAGAATTCGACCCCATGGGTCGACGATCAGCGAATGGCCATAGGTTTCGCGGCCATCCTCATGCAGGCCACCTTGTGCTGCAGCAACCACATAGGCGCCGTTCTCGATGGCACGGGCTCGCAGCAGCACATGCCAGTGCGCTTCGCCGGTCTGGCGAGTGAAGGCGGCAGGCACCGACAAGAGGTCGGCGCCGGCCATCGCCTCGGCGCGGAACAGCTGTGGAAAGCGTAGATCGTAGCAGACGGCAAAGCCGAGCCTAGCGCCGTCGATCTCGGTGACGACAGCCTCGGTGCCCGGCTCATAGGCGGCGGATTCGCGCCAGCTCTCGCCATTGTCGAGGTCGACGTCGAACATGTGGATCTTGTCGTAGGTGGCAAGGGTGGCGCCGTCCGGCCCAAACAGCAGCGCCCGGTTGGCGAGCTTGCCGTCGGTGCGCAGGATGGCGGTCGAGCCGATGTGCAGGAAGACGCCGAGTTCGCTGGCGAGCTTGCGCGCGGCCGCCACGACGATGTCCTTGTCTTCCAAGGTGAAGGAAGCAGCCCTGGCTTCCTTGTCGCGGATCAGCGCACCGGTCATTTCCGGGGTCTGGATGTAGGTTGCACCGAGGCCTGCCGCTTCGCGCACCAGCCGTTCGAGATCGACCGCATTGCGCTCGGGGCTCTCGCCCGAACGCATCTGGATCGCCGCCGCCTTGAAAATACCCATCGTCACGTCCTCTTTGAGCAATTCCAGGAAAAGTGTGTAACGGTTTTCCGTCCGGAATTGCGTAAAAACAAAGACATAGAGCGGCGCTACGAACCGCTCTTTGTCGTCGAGCCGTTGGCAAGCAGCCTATCCAGCTGCCCCCGTGCCTCCAACTCGTGGAGGTCGTCGGAGCCGCCGACATGCGTGTCGCCGATGAAAATCTGCGGAAACGTCGAGCGGCCATGCGCCCGCGAAATCATTTCCTGGCGCAATTCCGGCGAAAACGAAGCGTCATGCTCGGTGTAAGCGACGCCCTTGCGGTCGAGCAGCCGCTTGGCCGCCGCGCAATAGCCGCACATCATACGGGTGTAAATCGTCACATCGAGCATCGGTCCGTGCCTTTCCTCGACCTTATATAGTCGCGGACTCGTCGGCCCGAAAGTCCCCCGGCAGGACACGCGCGAAGGTCAGCACATCGACCGCTCCGGCGCCGCCCTTCTTCAGCGCCCTGGCGACCGAGCGCACGGTGGCGCCGGTGGTGTAGACATCGTCGACCAGAAGCACGCGGCGCCCAGTGATCTCGATTTCGGCTTCCGCAGGCACACGGAAGGCGGCGCGGACATTGGCCTCGCGCTCCTGCCGCTCCAGCCCGACCTGCTGGCGCGTGAGCTTGACGCGCCGGACCGCCGAGGGCGAGAAAGGCAGCCCGCTAAGCTGCGCAACCGCCCTTGCCAACTCCGCCGACTGGTTGAACTGCCGGCGAAAGAAGCGCCGCCAGTGCAGCGGCACCGGTACGACGACATCGGCGTCTGCAATTAGCTCAGCGCCGGCGCGCAGCATCCAGCGCGCCATCCACGGCGCCAGATCGGTGCGATCCTGGTATTTCAGACCTTGCACCATCTGGCGGGCGACACCTGAATAGGCCACGGCCGCCCGCGCCCGCTCGAACGGCGGCGGATCGGCGATCGCCTCGGCCGACAGGAATCCCTCGCCCATATCGTGCGTGAATGGCGTGCCCATCACCGCGCACCATGGCCGCTCCAGCAGCCTGAGTTTCGGCCAGCAGGCACCGCACAAAACGCCGGGTTGCGAGACGTGCCTGCGACAGCCGGCACAGACCGGCGGGAACAGCATCCGCGCCGGCCAGTCCAACATGGCCAGTTTCAACATGGTTTGAGCGAGGCTCTTGATCTCCATCACCGGATCGGCCACGTGGTTTTGTCGTCCGCGCCAGGATATCACTAGACGGACAAACAGGGATGTCTACCGTTGCAGCCGATCATCGATACTGAACTTTGGCTGGTGCGCAAGCGCAGGGCGCTGGCCCACCCCGTAGCCGGCGCGGATTTTCTGATGCGGCGGGCGGCGGAAGACCTTGCCGACCGGCTCGGCGCGGTCGAGCGGAAATTCGGCAAGGCCGCGGTGCTGTTTTGCCAGACGCCGGACGCAACGGACGTGGTCGCTGCAAGCGGCAAGGCAGCGGAGATCGTGCGCGTCGAGGCAGATCCAGCGTTTCTGGACGGCCGGCCAGGGCTGATAGCACCGCTGGAAACAATGCCGTTCCAGCCGGAAAGCCTCGACCTCGTCGTTTCGCTCCTGTCGCTCCAGGCGATGAACGACATTCCCGGCATGCTGGTGCAGATCCGCCGCGCGCTCAGGCCCGACGGGCTTTTCCTCGGCGCCTTTGCCGGCGCCGGCACGCTTTCCGAATTGCGCGAAAGCCTGCTCGCCGCCGAGACCGAACTCTATGGCGGCGCCAGCCCGCGTGTCATCCCCTTCACCGATGTTCGCGACGCCGGCGCACTGCTGCAGCGCGCCGGACTGGCGCTGCCGGTGGCCGACGTCGAAACGGTGACCGTCCGCTACGATACCCTCTTCGACCTCATTGCAGATCTCAGGGCGATGGGCGAAACCAGCGCGCTGACCGATCGCAGCCGGCGACCGGGAGCGCGAAAGCTTTTTACCCGTGCCGCCGAAATCTATGCCGAACGCTTTTCGGACGCTGATGGCCGCATCAGGGCAAGCTTTTCCATCGTCTGGATGTCGGGCTGGGCGCCCGATGCCTCGCAGCAAAAGCCCTTGAAACCGGGTTCGGCGAAGGTCTCGCTGAAGACGATACTGGAAAACCCCGGCGGGCGGTGACGGCGCTCCGGATCAGTGCTCGGCGAAGGCGTTTGCGAGCCTGCTGTTGTTGTCGCTGAACAGAAACTGGATCGCATTGCTGGCCTTGCCGACACCCCCGACGATGGCAAGCGACAGCACCGCAACGATCAGGCCATATTCAATGGCCGTGGCGCCTGTTTCGTCCTGCAAAAATCGGCGCAGCAATGGCTTCATGATCGTCGATCCCTCTCATCCCCGACCATATCGCCGACCTGTTAAGAAAGGTTAACGGCACAAGCTTAACAGGCTGTGAAATGGGCCTGCGTTGAGGAAGTTCTCAAGCTGGTGTCGACCTTGTTGGTCAGCAGTCGCCGCTGCGTTGGCCGTCGGCGCGGATGATGCAGACTGAGTTCGGTGAGGGCTGCAGCACGCTTCTGCGCAGCGTATAGGTGGCCCGCGAGCCGATCGAACCCGTGCTCATCGGGTCGAGACCGCCTGCAAGAGCATCGCGGCTGGACGATCGCGTCTGGTTGTCCAGCACGGGGACCGCGATCAGCGCCAGCGCCACTGCGGCCGAGCCGAACAACAGCGTGACGCGCAATAAGCCGACGCCGGCGGCGCGAAAGCTGCGATCTGGCCGGATCGAGTCCCATTCCCTGTCGAGGCTCATGCAATCGCTCCCCGCGAACCCGCTTTGCCGCAATTTTTCACGACGAGATAAATCTTCCATTAACGCTGGCTAGATCAGACCGCGAAATGGCTTTGTATCACAACAGGTCGATGAGGAACTGGATTAGCGGCGCGTCGGCCGGCGGCATGGGATAGTCGCGCATCTGCTTTGGCCGCACCCATTTCAACGCCTGCCCTTCCCTGGGCTGCGCGATGCCGCGGAAGCGGCGGCAGACGAACAGGGGCATCAGGAGATGGAAATCATCATAGGAATGGCTGGCGAAGGTGAGCGGCGCCAGGCAAGGAATGTCAGTCTCGATGCCGATTTCTTCCTGCAGTTCGCGGATCAGGCATTGTTCCGGCGTCTCGCCTGGCTCTACCTTGCCGCCGGGAAATTCCCACAGGCCGGCAAGCTGTTTGCCCTCGGGCCGCTGCGCCAGAAGCACGCGGCCATCGGTATCGACCAGCGCGCACGCGGCGACCAGCAGCAGGCGTTTGCCGGTGATCTCGCTCATGCGCCCGGCGGCCGGCGATAGTGGTAGCGATAGACTTCGTCGAAGCCCAGCGAGCGATAGAGCGCCAGCGCCGGCGCATTGCCGGCCTCGACCTGCAGCCAGGCTTCGCGAGCGCCACGCAGCCTCGCCCACTTCAGCGCCGACAGGATCAGGTTGCGGCCATGGCCCTGATTGCGCGCCGACTTGGCGGTGGCGATCTCGAACAGACCGGCAAGATCGCCGTCATGGACGCAGATCAGCACCGCCAGAGGGTCGGCCCCTTCCTCCAGCGCAAACAGCCCGACTTCGGGTTGGATAGCGCCGATGATTTCCGAAAGACCGGGCCGCAGCGATGCATCCGAGCCGCTGACCTTGAGCGACGCGCCGAGAAAGCGGCTGATATCCTTCAGCGGAATCTGGTCCATGGCCGGCGCCAGTTGCGCGTCCGCCAGCGGCAGCCGCATCACCAGGGATTCGTCGAATGTGCTCCAGCCCTCATTGTCGAGATGCTTGGCTAGGTCCGGCCCCGACAGCGGCGAGATGCGGAAGGTCAGCGGCCTGCCATAGGCGTCGAAGCGCCGGCTGGCGCGGCCGATGCGCTCGGCAATGTGCTGGGTGTCGCCGGGATCGAGCGGGTTGACCGAGTTCAGCCGCTTGGCCGGATGGCCGGCTGTCAGCCGCACCACCCAGGTGCCGTCATAATGCACGGCCGCCGCCGGCCAGGCGCGAAACCCCGCAGCCTCGTAGCGGCGCACGATGGCGAGCATGCTTGCCGGATGCCTGGAAGCCAACTCCATCAGCTCCGGTAATCGCCATTGATGGCGACATATTCCTTGGTGAGGTCGCAGGTCCACACCGTCGCCTTGCCGCGGCCGATACCGATATCGGCGCGGATGCGAATGTCGTCGCGCTTCATATAGGCCGAGGTCGCTTCCTCGGAGTAGCCCGGGTCGCGTTCGCCCTCATGCGCCAGACGGTTGTCGCCGAACCAGATCGACAGCCGGTCGCGATCGGCCGGCTCGCCGGCCTTGCCGACGGCCATGACGACGCGGCCCCAATTGGCGTCCTCGCCGGCAACCGCCGTCTTGACCAGCGGCGAATTGGCGATGGACAGCGCGATGCGCTTGGCCGAGCGCGCCGATTTGGCGCCGGTAACGGTGACTTCGACCTGCTTGCGGGCGCCCTCGCCGTCGCGCACCACTTGCAGCGCCAGCGATTTGAGCACCTTGCCCAGCGCCCGGCGGAACGCGCCGAGACGCGCATCCTTGGGATCGCTGATGGCGGGCGCGCCGCGCTTGGCAGCGGCTCCGGTGGCGAACAACAGCAGCGTGTCGCTGGTCGAGGTGTCGCTGTCGACGGTGACGGCATTGAAGGTCTTGGCCGTGCCGCGCGACAACAAGTCCTGCAGCACGGGGGCGGCGATCGGCGCATCGGTGGCGATGAAGGACAGCATAGTCGCCATATCGGGCGCGATCATGCCGGCGCCCTTGGAGATGCCATTGATGATGACGTCGGTGTCGCCGAGCTTGACCGTCGCTGTCGCCACTTTCGGATAGGTGTCGGTGGTCATGATGGCCTTTGCGGCCTCGGTCCACAGATCCGGCTTGCCGTCCTTGACCAGTCCGGCGAGCAAATGGCTGAATTTGGTGGTGTCGAGCGGCTCGCCGATTACCCCGGTAGAAGCGAGGAACACTTCGCCTGGCGTGCAGCCTGCGGCCTTGGCCGCGGCCTCGCCGGTCAGTTGGGTGGAGGCGCGGCCCTTCTTGCCGGTGAAGGCGTTGGCGTTGCCGGAATTGACGACCAGCACCCGCGCCTTGCCGGCGCCAAGGTTCTCGCGGCAGAAGTCGACCGGCGCCGAGGGGCATTTCGACTTCGTGAACACGCCGGCAACCGCTGTGCCGGCATCGAAGACCATGGCCAAGAGGTCGGTACGGTTCTTGTACTTGATCCCGGCCTCTGCGGTGGCGATGCGCACGCCCTCAATGGCAGGCATTTTGGGATATTTCTTCGGCGCGAGCGGCGAAATCGTTGCGGACATTGGAGACCTCGGGCGAGGGAAAAACGCTGGGCGAAGGCCGGTTTGCCCGATAGCACGGCCCGGCGCAAGGGCGTTTTCTTGGCCGCCGCTGTCGGCAAGCCACCAGGGATTAAGCTTGCATTTCAAATCCGTTGGCGTCACCGGGGCCTCTGGCGTTATGATATCGGCCATGGGCAGGCTGGTGATCTTGGCGGTGGCGTTTATGGGGCTTTTGCTCCTGAGCGCCGATGCGCAGCCGGAACGGCGCGTGGCGCTGGTCATCGGCAATGGCACCTATGCCGAAGCCGGCACGCTCACCAATCCGGTCAACGATGCGCTCGATATTGCCGGCAAGCTGCGCTCGATCGGCTTCGAAGTCATCGAGGGCAACGATCTCGGCAAGCGCGAACTCGAGCGCAAGATCGGCGAATTTTCCGATGCGCTGGAAGGTGCGGGCGTCGGGCTTTTCTATTACGCCGGCCACGGCCTGCAGGTGGAAGGGCGCAACTACATCGTGCCGGTCGACGCCCGGCTCGACATGCCGGTCAAGCTGCAGCTCGAAGCCGTGCCGATCGACGAAGTCCTCGACATCATGGAGCAGCAGACCAAGGTCAGCCTGGTCTTTCTCGATGCCTGCCGCAACAATCCCTTTGCCCGCAGCCTGAGCCGCACCGCCACCACGCGCTCGGCAACGGCGCTTGCCGGTCTGGCGCAGTTCGATTCGACGCGCGGCTCCTTCATCGCCTTCTCGACGGCGCCAGGCGCTGTCGCCATGGACGGCACCGGACGCAATTCGCCGTTCGCCGCCGCCCTGCTGCGGCACATGGCCGAGCCCGGCCAGAGCATCAACGACATGATGATCGCGGTGCGCCGCGACGTGGTCTCCGAAACCCGCGAGGGACAGCGCCCATGGGAACAGGGTTCGCTGCTCGAACGGTTTGAGTTTGTGCCCGGCGGCGAAACGGTCGCACAGCCGAAGCCCGCCGTCCCCCCGGCGCCCGAAACAAAGGTTGCGGCACTCGAACGGTCTGTAGGCGACGACAAGACCGCAATCGAGAAATTCCTGCGCGACGACTATCTTGCGCCCGATGCCGCGGCGATCGGCGAGACCGTCAAGCGGCTCTATGCGCCTTCCGCCACCATCTTCGGCACGCGCTATGACAGCGACGCCGTCGTCA
Source organism: Mesorhizobium sp. M0062 (assembly GCF_040323125.1). Classification (NCBI taxonomy): domain Bacteria; kingdom Pseudomonadati; phylum Pseudomonadota; class Alphaproteobacteria; order Hyphomicrobiales; family Phyllobacteriaceae; genus Mesorhizobium; species Mesorhizobium sp. M0062. The sequence continues at coordinate 101,160 of NZ_JAMYUO010000017.1, read as the reverse complement.
AGCTCAAGACGGACTGGTTCGCGCAATTTGCATCCTGGTCGTTCAGTCTCGAGCCCGGCAGCCTCGAGGTGACGCCGCAGGGCGAGAACCGCGCCGAAGCCGTGTTCGCGATGAGCTACGACTATATGTCGAAAGACAAATCGGCGGCGCGCATGACCGGCAAGGCACGAGTCACGCTTGGGCTGGTGAAGAGCGACGGCCAGTGGCGTATCGCCTCGGAAACCTCGCAAGCGATGAACTGAAATCCCCGCGAAGCGAATGTGAGACCTGCTTCTACAAGCGCTGGAAACGGGCCGTTTCGTTTGCCTGCCAGCTCACCTATATTGCCGGCGAGATTGTTGGCGAGGGCAGACATTGTTGGCGAGGACAGACATGGGCGAGGATCCGGCCCGCAGATCGATCGGGGCGCGGCGCAACCCAGACAGCGCCGAGGCCATTCTCGAGGCCGCGGAGGCGGTGCTGGTCGAGGCCGGCTATGCCGGCTTCTCCATAGAGGCCGTGGCGCGGCGGGCGCGCGCCGGCAAACCCACGATCTATCGCTGGTGGCCGAGCAAGGCGGCCCTGCTGCTGGAGGTTTACAAGCGGCAAAAGCGTGTCGACGTCCCCGATACCGGCAGTCTCGAAGACGACCTCGTCGGTTTCCTGAGGAACCTCTTCGCGCATTGGCGCGACACATCCTCGGGCAGCGTATTCCGCTCGCTGATCGCCGAGGCCCAGTCCGACGAAGCGGCGGCCGCGGCCCTGACTGGCTATGCCGATGGGCGCGTGTCCCACATCGCTCGGATCATCGAGCGCGCCAAGGCGCGCGGCGAGGTTGCGGCCGATATCGACGCAGCGCTGGTCGCCGACCTCATCGCTTCCTATGCCTGGAAACACCTTTTGACCAACCGGCTGGACGAAGATGAGGCGACAATCCGTGCCACTGTCCGCTATGTGATGTCCGGCATCTCCCGCAATTGAAAAGGGCGCCGAACGGCGCCCTTTGCATGTTTTTTCGGTGCCGGCCTTACTTGCCGGCTTCCATCGTGTCGACGGCCTTCTTCAGATTGGCGTCGGGGATTTCAACCTTTGCGGCGCCGCGCAGCTGCTTGACCAGTGCGAAATACTTGTCGCGGATCACCGCCTGCTTGGCCTGGTCCTTGACGTCGTCGAAGGCCGGCGGCTGTTTGGTGCGCTTGTCCTCGAGCTTGATGACATGCCAGCCGAATTGCGTTTGCACCGGCTCCTTGGTGTATTTGCCGATTTCGAGCGCAACTGCCGCCTTGTCGAATTCCGGCACCATCTGCCCCGGGCCGAACCAGCCGAGATCGCCGCCATTGGTCTTGCCCGAGGGATCGCTGGTATGCTCGTTGGCGAGCTTCTGGAAGTCGGCGCCGCCATCGAGCTGCTTGATGATCGCCTCGGCCTCTTCCTTCGTCTTCACGAGGATGTGACGGGCATGAATCTCATTGACCGGCGGCGTGCTGGCGATTTCCTGGTCGTAGCGGGCGCGCACCTCGGCATCGGTAACCTTGTCGACGACGCCCTTCTCGACCATCTCGCCATGCAGCGCGCGCTGCTGCAGGAACGCCATGCGGCGCTGGAATTCGGGATCCTTGTCGAGCCCGGTAGCGACCGCCTGGGCGGCCATGACGCGGATTTCGATGGCCGCCGAAAGGGCCGCGGCGCGGCGCTGCTCGGGTGGCAACTGCGAGAACTGCTGCGACAGCTCGCCCTCGGCAAGCCCAAGGTCCGCCTCGGTCAGCTTCTGGCCATTGACTGTAGCGATAACGGTGTTCGGATCGACGGGGGCTGCCGCCGGCGCTGCTGCGGCATCGGCCGGGGCGGGAGCGGCTTCCTGGGCCATCAGCGGAGACAGCGACAGGGCCGACAGGCCGAAAGCCAGGCCAAGGCTGGCGAGCGACGCACGGCGAAACAGTAGGGACATCAAGATTAACTCCAAGGGGGGATTGGTAGGGCTTGCAGATCAGCCGGATTGTGGCGGAATTTGGCGCTGCCCATAGGGCTAACGCGGCGTTGACATCAGTTGAGCCCCCTCTTATCTGTCCAACGACTTTGCGTCCAGAACCGTTTTCCGGGCGCTTTTTGTGTTTGTCCGCGTTTCACGCGGAATTGATGGGGCCGGCCGGCGCTCATCTCAAGATTGAGAATTCTATCGAAAGGACCATCGGATGGTCAGTCTCGGCGGTCTCGCCCGTAAGGTTTTCGGTTCCTCCAACGATCGTCGCGTAAAATCGACCCGGCCGCGTGTCGAGGCGATCAACGCCATGGAAAACGAGATGCGGGCGCTGTCCGACGCCGAGCTTCAGGCCCGCACGAAAAAATTCCGCCAGGATATCGCCAACGGCGCCACGCTCGATGACCTGCTGGTGCCGGCCTTCGCCACCGTCCGCGAGGCATCCCGCCGCGTGCTCGGCATGCGCCCGTTCGACGTGCAGCTGATCGGCGGCATGGTGCTGCACAATGGCGGCATCGCCGAAATGCGTACCGGCGAGGGCAAGACCCTGGTCGCCACCCTGCCCGTTTATCTCAACGCGCTTGCCGGCAAGGGCGTCCATGTCGTCACCGTCAACGACTACCTTGCCACCCGCGACTCCGAATGGATGGGCCGCGTCTACAAATTCCTCGGCCTCTCGGTCGGCGTCATCGTCCATGGCCTGTCCGACGAGGAACGCCGCGTCGCCTACGCGTCCGATGTTACCTATGCCACCAACAACGAGCTCGGCTTCGACTATTTGCGCGACAACATGAAGTATGAGCGCGCGCAGATGGTGCAGCGCGGCCACAATTACGCGATCGTCGACGAAGTCGATTCCATCCTGGTCGACGAGGCGCGCACGCCGCTGATCATTTCCGGTCCGCTCGAGGACCGTTCGGAAATGTACAACACCATCGATGCCTTCATGCTGCAGCTCGGCCCGGCCGACTACGAGATCGACGAGAAGCAGAAGACCTCGATCTTCACCGAGGAAGGCACCGAGAAGCTGGAAAACCTGCTGCGCGCGGCCGGCCTGCTCAAGGGCGAGTCGCTCTATGACGTCGAGAACGTCGCCATCGTCCACCACGTCAACAACGCGCTGAAGGCGCACCGGCTGTTCCAGAAGGACAAGGACTACATCGTCCGCAACGACGAGATCGTCATCATCGACGAATTCACCGGCCGCATGATGCCGGGCCGCCGCTATTCGGAAGGCCTGCACCAGGCGCTCGAAGCCAAGGAGCATGTGGCGATCCAGCCGGAAAACCAGACGCTGGCATCCGTCACCTTCCAGAACTATTTCCGCCTCTACAAGAAGCTGTCCGGCATGACCGGCACGGCGCTGACCGAGGCCGAGGAGTTCGGCAACATTTACGGCCTCGAAGTCACCGAGATCCCGACCAATCTGCCGGTCATCCGCAAGGACGAGGACGACGAGGTCTACCGGACGGTCGAGGAGAAGTACAAGGCGATCGTCAAGGAGATCAAGGAAGCGCGCGCCAAGGGCCAGCCGACGCTGGTCGGCACCACCTCCATTGAAAAATCCGAGCAGCTGGCCGAGCGCCTGCGCAAGGAAGGGTTCAAGGATTTCGAAGTGCTGAACGCCCGCCATCACGAGCGCGAAGCGGCCATCGTCGCCCAGGCCGGCAAACCCGGCGCCATCACCATCGCCACCAACATGGCGGGACGCGGCACCGACATCAAGCTCGGCGGCAACGCCGAGATGCGCATCGAGGACGAACTGGGCGACATGCCTGCTGGTCCCGAGCGCGAGGCGCGCGAAAAGGAAATCATTGCCGACGTCGAGCGCCTGAAGGAAAAGGCGCTGGCCGCCGGCGGCCTCTACGTGCTGGCCACCGAGCGCCATGAATCGCGCCGCATCGACAACCAGCTCCGCGGCCGCTCCGGCCGCCAAGGCGACCCCGGCCGTTCGAAATTCTTCCTGTCGCTGCAGGACGATCTGATGCGCATCTTCGGCTCCGAGCGCATGGACGGCATGCTGCAGAAGCTTGGCCTCAAGGAAGACGAGGCCATCATCCATCCGTGGATCAACAAGGCGCTGGAAAAGGCGCAGAAGAAGGTCGAAGCGCGCAACTTCGACATCCGCAAGAACCTGTTGAAATACGACGACGTCTCGAACGACCAGCGCAAGGTGGTGTTCGAGCAGCGCATCGAATTGATGGACGGCGAAGGCCTGTCCGAGACGATCGCCGAGATGCGCGAAGGCGTCATCGAGGAGATCGTCACCAAGAACATCCCCGAAAACGCCTATGCCGAGCAGTGGAACGTGGCCGGCCTCAAGGCCGAGGTCGCCGAATTCCTCAATCTCGACCTGCCGGTCGAGGACTGGGTCAAGGAAGAAGGCATTGCCGAGGACGACATCCGCGAGCGCCTGACCAAGGCCGCCGACGACGCCGCCAAGGAGCGCGCCGAGCGCTTCGGCCCAGACGTGATGAGCTATGTCGAACGCTCGGTGGTGTTGCAGACGCTCGATCATCTGTGGCGCGAGCACATCGTCAACCTCGACCATCTGCGTTCGGTCGTCGGCTTCCGCGGCTACGCCCAGCGCGACCCGCTGCAGGAATACAAGAGCGAGGCGTTCGAGCTGTTCCAGGCGCTGCTCGGCAATCTGCGCCAGGCCGTCACCGCCCAATTGATGCGCGTCGAGCTGGTCCGCCAGGCCGCCGAAGCGCCGCCGCCCGAAGCGCCTGAAATGTTCGGCAGCCACATTGACGGCACCACCGGCGAGGACGATTTCGAGGGTGGCGAGACCGCACTTCTGGTCCGCCAGGAGAGCAACGCCATCGTCGCTCCCGAAGACCGCGATCCGAACAACCAGGCGACCTGGGGCAAGATCGGCCGCAACGAAGCCTGCCCCTGCGGCTCCGGCAAGAAATACAAGCACTGCCACGGCGCGTTTGCCTGATTTCGAAGGCTAGGTCGGCGGGACAGCACCCCCCTCTGGCCTGCCGGCCATCTCCCCCTCAAGGGGGGAGATCAGCAGCTTCGGCGCCGTAACTTCTTTCAATTTCGACAATTGGCGAAAGCCACAGTGACAGCCAATCTCCCCCCTTCAGGGGGAGATGTCCGGCAGGACAGAGGGGGGTGCGAAGGATCGCGACCTCTCGGTCCAACCCTCGTCAAAACCTCACAACAACCCCGAATCGCGCGCGGTCGCTGTCGCCTCGCCGCGCGACACCGCATCCAGCTTGCCCAGCACCGCCGAGACATGGTGATCGACCGTCTTTGGCGAAATCGTCAATTGCTCGGCGATCCGCTTGTTGGAGAGGCCGCGTTCGATCAGCTGCAGCACCTGCATCTGGCGCAAGGTGAGGCCGGCGAGGTTGGCGCGCGTCGAGCGGCGCGGGCCGCGGGCGATGCCGCCAACGCCGTTCTTGCGCATGATATCGCGCAGGCGCTGGGCTGCCGGCCTTGCCCCCAGGCCGTCGAAAATATCCAATGCCAGCCGCTGCCCCTCGTCGTCGCCGAGGATGAGCGCCAGTCCGCGCTCGTATGGCGCATTCAATTCGGACCAGAGTGCCGAAGCCGAACGCCAGTCGCCGGTCAGGAGCAGCCGGTATGGTGTCGCCATCTCGGCGGTGTCGCCGGCCGGCATATCGGGAGAGAGCAATGTTCGCCACAGAGCCAGCTCACCGACATGGGCACGCGAGCGCACCGGCGTTTCGGCGCGGGTGATCAGCGCCAGCGCCTCTTGCCTGTCGGCCAGGCCCAGCCATGCCTGCTCCGCCATCAGCGCCGCGTAAGAGCTCAGCATCTGCAGGTCGCCGCCGCTTCCGACCAGACGCGCCATTTCGGCGAACAGCGGCTCGGCCGAGGGATCGCCGCGCCTCAGGCGCAGTTTCGCCAGTGCCAGCAGCGCCGGAAACCGGCCCACGGTGGTTGTCCGCTCATTGTCGATGACATCGCTTGCCGTCGCGGCGGCCTCATCCCATTGGCCCTGACGCAGCTGCACATCGGCCAGCATGCCCCTGAGATAGTCGCGCCAGGTGCCGAGGTCGTTCTCGGTGCAATAGTGGATGCCGCTCTCGAGCACCGGACGTGCCGCGTCGTAGCTCATCTGGGTGATCTCGAAACAGGCGCGGTTGGTGAAGGCGCGCGCGGCATGCTCCTGGAAATTGCCCTGGAGCGCAATTTCAAGGCTTTGGTCGAGGCGCAGGCGTCCCGCATCCGGATTGAGCCACTGCTCGACGCAGCCGACATTGTTGAGGGCATGCGAGGCGATGTCGGGACGGTTCATGCGCGCAGCCAGCGCCGCTGCCTTCTCGCCATAGAACAGCGTGTCTTCCACCCTCTCCGACAGCATCGCCAGATGTGAGAGGTTCGAATAGGCCATGGCGAGTTCGGGACCGGCGGGAGCCGCTTCCAGCATCGCCACAGCCTCGGCGCCGAAGGCGGCCGCCGCCTCGCGGTCATCGCCCATTTCGCTCAGCCGGGAGAGCCATCTCAGGCTGTCGCCCTCCTTCAGCCTGTTGCCGTCTGCCTGATGCAACCGGCGCGCCTGTCCCTGCGCTGCAAGCGCATCATCGATCTTGCCGATGAGATGGCACTCGAAGGCATGACTTTCGTAGAGCGCGGCGCGCTCGATCACCGGCAGGCTGTCGGCCTGCTGCAAGGCGATCTCGTAATAGCCGGCGGCATCGCGATGGGCGCCGACGCGCGACGCCTCGCGCGCGGCGATTGGCGCAAGTTCGCGCACCGCCGCCAGATTGTGCGCCTCGACCGCATGATGCACCAGGCGGCCTGTGGAGACGTCGCCATTTTCGAGCAGTGCCGCCAGCGCACGCTGGTTGAACTGCCGCCTGTGCGACGTCGTCAGCATCATTTCGATGGCGCGTCGCGCGATGTCGTGGCGGAAGGCGTAGCCGTCGCCCAGATCGTCAAGCAGGCCGTTGGCGACACACTCGGCCAACTGGCCGGCGCTGGCGACGCCGCACAGGCCTTGCAAGGCCCAGGCGTCGGCGCGGCGCGGAAACACCGACACCGCGTCGAGCATGGCCCGGGCGCCAACCGACAGCCGCTCGGCCCGCGCCAGCACCGCGTCGCGCACGCTTGCCGGCAGCGCCATTTCGTTTTCGGCGCACAACAATTCGGTGACGAAGAAGGCATTGCCTGCGGTCGCCCGGTAGATGGCGTCGCCATCGCGGCCGGCCGCATCGGCGAGCGACAGCACGGCCGCCTCGCTGAGCAGCGGCACGTCGATGCGCGCCACGCTGCCGGCCGGGATTTCGCCCAGGGCGCGGCGCACCCGCATCTGTCCTTCGCTGCGGTCGGTGCGGGCCGTCAGCAACAGCAGGATGTGGGTGTTGACGATACGCCGGCCGAGGAAGCGCACGAAATCGAGCGTGGCATCATCGGCCCAGTGCAGGTCTTCGATCACCAGCAGGCTCGGTCCCTTGGCCGCAAAGGCGTCGAGCGCATCGGAAAACAGCGGCAGTCTCTGCCCATGCCGGGCGTCGATTGCGCGCGGCAGCGCCCATTGCGCCTCACGGGCCAGATCGTAAAGCGGCCCCAGCGGATCGGGGATCGACAGATCCTCGCAAGCGCTGCGCAACATTGCCGCGCTCTGCCCGACACGGGCCGCGAACGCCTCGACAATCGCCGTCTTGCCGGCGCCGGCCTCCCCCGCCAGCACCGCGACTCGGCCATGGCCGCCTATTGCATCGCCAAGCAGTGTCTCGAGCTGCTGCAGCTGCGTCTGCCGTTCCAGAAGCATCATTGTCATCGTCTCACAGGATCGGAGTTTTCCCACCATGGCGGGCCGCTCACGATTAGCCCGTGAAGAAAGCGACGCAATGTGACTTTGCACACATTGCCGTGCCTCTTTCCACAAAGAACGACGCCAATATAGGGAATCGTCCCGTCCAATATGGGGAATCGTTCCGATGCGCGGGCCGGGCCGGCGTGGTCAACGTCCAGCCGCGCTCCGATCGAGCGTGAACCAATGGAAAAGGAAGTCTTCCATGCCTCGCTATCTGATTGAACGCACATTTCCGGACGGCCTCAACATTCCGATGACCGACATCGGCGCCACTGCGGTCGGCGGGGTCGTCATGCGCAATGCCGAAAAGGGCGTCACCTGGATCCAGTCCTTCGTCACGCCCGACAAGAAGCACAGCTTCTGCATCTACGACGCGCCGACGCCCGAAGCTATCCGCAGCACCGCTCAGAAAAACTCGCTGCCGGTCGACAAGATCACGGAGGTGCGGGTTCTTGACCCTTACTTTTACCTCTGATCCTGCGTTCGGTCGCCACGATGATGAGCATCAAACTGTCCTTCGCGGCCGTGGCGAACTGCCTGATGGCCTGCCGCTCGGTGGAATCGGGCCTGTCCTGGGAAAGACCGGCCGGCCAACCTCCGTGCTCGGCCGTCTATGGCGGTTCGCGTCGAAGCTGCCTGCGTATCTGTCTGAAAGGCGGCGCTTGCCCCCGGAAGGCGGCTATCTGAGGCGCGACATCGGGCTATCGGAGCGGGACGTCCCGCAGGAATATTGGCAATATTACTTTTGGGATCGTTGATTTTGCACGGTTTTTAATGGCTGCGGCCAAAGCCCGGCAACGGAAGCCGCATCGCATGAACCGGGACGGACAAACCAAATCCTAAACCAACGCCGCAGCGTTTCGGGCAGCCTGATCGGCCGCCGTCGCCTCGAGCGTCAACAAACGGACGGAAGACCATGACCATAACTCTTTGGACGACACGCTTCGCGGCTTTCGCCGCCATCTCGATCGCGGCGGGTGCGGCCGCCCAGGCGCACGACGCCAACCCGTTGGCCGAAAAGGTGCGCGCAGCCAACAGCCGCTTCGAGAATGTGGCAGCCGCCACCGCCGAAGGCTATGCCCCCATCCCTTGCGCCAGCGGCATCACCGGCGGCGCCATGGGCATCCACTATGTCAACGGCGCCTATCTCAAGGACGATGCCGTCGATGTCGCCAAGCCCGAGGCGGTGATGTACGAGCCGATGGCCGACGGCGGCCTGAAGCTGATAGCGGTCGAATACATCACCTCGAAGGGCCCGGCCTCGCTCGAAGGCCAGCTGTTCAACTTCAACAGCGCCCCCAATCGCTACGGCCTCGGCCCGTTCTACGAACTGCACGTCTGGGCATGGAAACAGAACCCGACGGGCGCCTTTGCCGACATGAACCCGAACGTGTCGTGCGACGCCATGAAGGGGATGTAACGCCTCACATGTGACACCTCGGGCACCGGACATGCGGTGCCTGGCCATCCCCCTTGGCGGGGGAGGGGCGAGCGAAACGCCGACCGGCTCCCCAGTCTTCCCCGGCGTTCGCTCGCCTTTTATTATGCCCCGGCATACGATGACGCACCTTGCACACGCGGCCGTCCTTGGCCCCTCGGCGCACCCGCACCTGCCCACCCTTTCTTAAGGTGTTTCGGATACATCGAAAGCTTGGAAACAGGCGGAAAACGGAGAGACATCGGGGTGCGCTTTTCCGCGGCGACGACGGCCGGGCGGTTCTTGCCGCAGCGCTTGGCGTTGCGCATGGGGCCGCTGCTTGGCCGGATCGATGCGGTGCTGTTCACCGCCGACGAGCGCGGCGAAGCCGGGCGCATGTCGCTGATTGCCTTTGCCATCCGCATCGTCAGCGCCGTCATCGCCTTCATCAGCCAGGTGCTGATGGCGCGCTGGATGGGCTCGTTCGAATACGGAATCTTCGTCCTCGTCTGGGTGACGATGGTCATCGTCGGCAACCTCGCCTGCCTCGGCTTCCACACTTCGGTGATCCGCTTCATCCCCGAATACCGCGAACGCAACATGCTCGCCGAACTGCGCGGCATCGTGGTCGCCAGCCGCCTGTTCGTGCTGATTGCCTCGACCGCTATCGCCGGGCTTGGCGCACTGGGCGTCTGGCTGTGCGCGAACTGGATCGAGAGCTACTATGTAATGCCCTTCATCCTCGGCCTGTTCTGCCTGCCGATGATCGCCATGGGCGATCTGATGCAAGGCCAGTCACGCGCCAATTCCTGGGCGTTGTTTGCGTTGTCGCCGACCTATCTGGTGCGGCCGGTGCTGATCCTGGCGCTGATGGCGCTGATGCTGGCAATGGGCTATGCGCCCGACGCCAGGACAGCGATCTTCGCCTCGATCGCCGCCACCTACGCCACCACGCTCGGCCAGCTCATCGGCGTGACCACGCGCATGGGCAGGAATATCCCGTCCGGGCCGATGAAGGTGCATTTCGCCGAGTGGTTCATCGTCTCGCTGCCGATCTTCCTGGTCGAAAGCTTCTTCTTCCTGCTCACCAACGCCGACGTGCTGATGGTCGGCGCCTATCTCCAGCCCAATGACGTCGCCGTCTATTTCGCCACCGTCAAAACGCTGGCGCTGGTGCATTTCGTCTATTTCTCCGTCAAGGCCGGCGTTGCCCAGCGTTATGCGCAGTTCACCCATGGCGAACCGGAAAAGCTCGCCGCCTTCGCCCGCGAGACCGTGTCGTGGACGTTCTGGCCGTCGCTGTTGATGGCGCTGCTGGTGCTGGCGCTCGGCGAACCGATGCTGGTTCTGTTCGGCCCGGAATTCACCGCCGGCTATCCGCTGTTGTTCCTGCTGGTGTTCGGCGTCGTGGCGCGCGCCGCCGTCGGCCCGTGCGAAAGCCTTCTGACGATGAGCGGCAACCAGAACATCTGCGCCGCCGTCTATGCCATGACGCTGGCCTTCAACATCGGTCTCAACGTGGTGCTGATCCCGTTCTTCGGCCTGTGGGGGGCGGCGATCGCCACCAGCCTCGCCATGGTCTTCGAGGCCAGCGCCCTGTCCTTCACCGTCTGGCGCAAGCTCGGCATCGTCATGCTGATCTTCGTGCCCGCCGCCAAGGGAGATGCCTGATGGCCGCCATCCCGCTGATCGAGGAAACCAGCGGCGGTCCGGCCGGCGCCATGGTGTCCGGCCTTGCCGGCCTGGCGCGCGACGCCGATCCGGCGCATCTCGAGATCCTCGCCAGCAACCGGCCGCTGCGCAAGCTGGCGATCTATCCGGCTTCGGCCGGCTTCGAGCTGGTCGAGGAACTCGACTTTCTGTGCACCCGCACGATCGAGCCCAACGTCTTCTTCAACCCGCGCTTTCTTGCGCCGGCCATGCCCCGGCTGGAAGATCGCGAGGTCAAGCTGGCGGTGATCCGCGACGGCGACGAATACCGCAACCGGCTGCGCCTGCTGGTGCCGTTCTCGGTCGAAAGGCCGGCCGTGCCGCTCGGCGTTCCGGTGATGCGCACCTGGTCGAGCCCGTTCGGCCCGATCGGCACACCGCTGGTCGACCACGACGACCCGATCGGCGTCGTCGAGGATTTCTTCGGCATGCTGTCGCGGCCGCATCTCAAGCTGCCGAAGGTCTTCGTGCTGCCCGACATGCGCCTCGACGGCCCATTGGCCAGCGTGCTGGCCACCGTTGCCGAGACGCGCGGCCTGACGATGGTCACCACCGGCAAGGCGGACCGGCCGGTGCTCGAAAGTACGCTCGACGGCGAGGCGTATCTGAAGGCATCGCTGCGCGCGCACCACTACCGCGAATTCCGCCGCCTAAAGCGGCGCCTGGGGGATCTCGGCAGGCTGGAACATGTCGTGGCGCGGGGACCGGACGAAATCCGCCACGCCATCGAAAGTTTTTTGACGCTGGAAGCCGCCGGCTGGAAGGGCCGCGAGCGCACCGCCATGGCCATCGACCGCTACCGCGCCGCCTTTGCCCGCGAAGCCGTGCACCGGCTGGCCGAGCACGACATGTGCCGCATCCATTCGCTGACGCTGGACGGCCGCACGATCGCCTGCCTGGTCGTCTTCGTCGAGGCCGGCGTCGCCTACACCTGGAAGACCGCCTATGACGAGACGCTGGCGACCTATTCGCCGGGCACGCTGTTGATGATCAAGGTGACCAGGCAGCATCTCGACGACCCCAACATTATGATGACCGATTCCTGCGCCGTGCCCGACCATCCGGTGATGAGCCGGCTGTGGAGCGAGCGCAAGCCGATGGGCTCGCTGGTGATCGGGCTGACGCCGGATGCCGACCGCCTCGCCCGCCAGGCCGCCTCGCAGCTGCATCTCTACCGCGAAACCCGCAACATGGCCCGCCTGCTGCGCAATCGCGTGAAGAGTTTGCTGGGACGGCGATAGCCACTGGATCAACGGCAAGACACCAGCTATGGGTCGCGCGGCAATTTCGGCCGGCCTTCACGACAAGCCATCCTGATGATCAGAACCTTTTTGCGTCACGCCGGTCCCCGTGCGGCCTTTTCGCTGCTTGCACTGCTGCCTGTCCGCGCCCGGGCCGATAGCTGCCCCGAGGATTGCAGCGAGCCCGCGCCGTCCATCAACATCTACAGCCACACCGCCGCCAGCCATCTCAGCCCGGCCACGCTGGGTGCACTGCCGCGCGTCTATGTGCCGAACCGCTCCTCCAACAGCGTCACGGTGATCGACACCATGACACTCAAGGAAGTCGACAGGTTCCCGGTCGGCAGCAAACCGCAGCACGTCGTGCCGTCCTGGGACCTGAAGACGCTCTGGGTCGCCAACAATGGCACCGGCAAGAACGGCAGCCTGACGCCGATCGACCCGATGACCGGCAAGCCCGGCCCGCAGATCGCCGTGGACGATCCCTACAATTTGTATTTCATGCCGGGCGCGGCCATCGTCGTCGACGAAGCCCTGGAGCGGCTCGATTTCCGCGATCCTCACACCATGGCGCTAATGTCGAGCCTGCCGACGCCCACTTGCCCCGGCATCAACCACGCCGAATTCTCGGTCGACGGGGCCTACGCGATTTTCACCTGCGAATACGGCAATGGCGGACTGGCCAAGATCGACCTGAAGAACCAGAAGGTGCTTGGCCATCTCGACTTTTCGAAAATGGGCATGCCGCAGGACATCCGCCTCTCACCCGACGGCAAGGTTTTTTACGTCGCCGACATGATGAATGACGGCGTGTTCCTCGTCGATGGCGACAGTTTCAAGGAAATCGGCTTCATCCCGACCGGCATCGGCGCCCATGGCTTCGTCGTCAGCCGCGACGGCAAGCGGCTCTATGTCTCGAACCGGGGCTCGCACAAGATGGAGCAGGGTCAGGCAAAGGGACCGGGCAGCGTGACGGTGATCGACTTCGCTACCCGCGCGGTCGTCACGCAATGGCCGATCCCCGGCGGCGGCAGCCCCGACATGGGCAACGTCAGCGCCGACGGCAAACAACTATGGCTGTCCGGCCGCTTCGACAGTGCCGCCTACATGATCGACACGACATCAGGCGCGGTGACCAAGTTTCGGGTTGGCTCAGAGCCGCACGGCCTGACGGTGTGGCCACAGCCGGGGCGGTATTCGCAAGGGCATACGGGGAATATGCGCTAAGTCCGTGTTCGAGGCGCGGCTCGAACGCAAAAGGTCGCAAGGGCAACCGCCCATCGGCCGGGACCCGGAACGAGCAGGGGCTTTCCTTGGAAACCGCGAAGCTGTAGCTCCACACACTGGTTTCGGATACTGCCAGAAGATGAACCTTCGCCGCATCGTCCTCATCGTCGCGCTTCTCAATCTTGCCTATTTCGGGATCGAGTTCGCTGTGGCGCTCGCCATTGGATCAGTGTCCCTGTTCGCCGACAGCATCGACTTTCTTGAAGATGCTTCCGTGAACCTCCTTATCCTGCTCGCACTTGGGTGGTCTGTGCGCTCCCGTGCGCGGGTGGGGATGGCATTGGCGCTCATCCTTCTCATGCCGGGTCTGGCAACGCTCTGGACGGCTTGGGAGAAGTTCAACGTGCCGGTGCCGCCGCAGCCCATCGCCTTGACCTTGGCGGGACTTGGCGCTCTCGCCGTCAACCTGTCCTGTGCCTACATGCTGGCCGCGCACCGGCATCGTGGCGGCAGCCTCACAAAGGCGGCCTTCCTGTCGGCCCGCAACGACGCCTTGGCCAACATCGCCATTATTGCCGCAGGGTTGGTCACGGCCTTGCTCTGGCATTCCGCGTGGCCCGATTTGGCGGTGGGATTGGGGATCGCGGTCATGAACGCCGACGCGGCCCGCGAAGTGTGGGAAGCTGCCCGTGAAGAACACCGTGCGGCGGCCTGAGAGCACGTAGAGCGGGGCTACCGGCCGCCGCTGACTGGCGCTATCACTGTTATCCTCAGCAGCCGCGGTTGGCTCTGTGTTCGAGGCACTGTTCGAACCCGGAGGGTTCGCAAGGGCGGCCGCCCGTCGGCCGGTCAGGCCGCCCCATCGGAGCCCATGAGCGAAGCGAACTGGCGTGAGATCAAAAATGGTGCCCCTAGCCGGAATCGAACCAGCACTCCTTGCGGAACTCGATTTTGAGTCGAGCGCGTCTACCAATTCCGCCATAGGGGCTCAGGCCCAAAGGCCTGGATGGGCGCGGACTATACGGTTGGAGGCCTGTTCGTCAACTGGCCAAATGCGCCGCCGTGCCCTGCTTGCGGCAAAAGCCCGCCTTTCTGTTTCGTGAAGCTCCTGCCATTGTGCGGCGCGGAAAATCTTTCTAGACAGACGCGCATCAAAGCGCGTTGCGTCTGGGCAACCTGCATCCAGGAGAGCCGATGCTTCGCGGACTTTACGACTGGACCTTGTCGCTGGCCGCCCGCAAATCCGCCGAATGGTGGCTGGCCTTCATCGCCTTCGTCGAAAGCTCGGTGTTTTTCATACCTGCCGACGTCTTGTACCTGCCCATGGCGTTGGCGCGGCCCGAACGCGCCTATCGCTATGCGCTGACCGCCACTGTCGCGTCGGTGCTGGGCGGCATTGCCGGCTGGCTGATCGGTTACTATGCCTACGACACGATAGCACGGCCGATGCTGGAGCACTTTGGCGGCCTTGACGCGTTCGAGAGGTGGCAGTCGGCCGGCACCGGGCTGATGCTGGTGCTGCTCGTCACATCGGGTGCCGCCCACCTGCCGCCGATCAAGGTGGTCACCATTCTGGCAGGCGCCCTCCACGTCAATCTTTTCGTCTTCATCGTCTCCGCCATCCTGGCGCGTGGCGCTCGTTTCCTGCTTCTTGCCTGGCTGCTGCGCCGCTATGGCGAAGAGATCAAGGAATTCATCGAGAAGCGTTTGGGATTGATCGTCGGCGCCGGCGCCGCTGCCCTGATTTTGCTCTATATCGTCGTCAAATACGCCTTCTGACCGTCCAAGGCGGGCGGTGGGTCAGGACTATGCCGGCGGACGGCGAATTCAACGGACGAAACATGACAGCCACGATGACAGCCGATACCGGACGCCAGCGGACGCGCACCGCTTTGTTTCTCGCCGTCGCCATGGCCGCCACGGTCGGCTCCGCGCTCGCCTTCCAGCACATAGGCGGCTACATCCCCTGCCATCTGTGCCTGGAGCAGCGCACGCCCTATTATATCGGCGCCCCGCTGATGCTGCTGGCGGTGATTGCCTCGATGCTTAGCGCGCCCGCATGGCTGACGCGCGGCCTGCTTGCCGTCGGCGGCCTGCTGATGCTCTATGGCCTCTATCTCGGCGTCTATCATTCGGGCGTCGAATGGGCCTGGTGGCAGGGCCCGGCCGATTGCACGGCCGGCGCCGGCCCGGTCGACACCGGCGGCAAGGGCGTGCTCGACGCGCTCGACAAATTCGTGCCGCCATCCTGCGATAAGGCAGCCCTTCGTATCCTCGGCCTGTCGCTGGCCGGGTGGAACGCCATCGCCAGCTTCATCCTCGCCGCCGTCGCCTTTCGCGGGGCAATGGCGCGCGATTGAGCTAATTCGATCGAGCGCCACGACGCAGAGTTCGAGCAAAAATTCTGCAGACTGGTTCGCGTGGCGCGGCTTTCGACGTCCGAGCCAGGTCGACCCCCACTCCGTCTCGGCTTCGCCGAACCACCTCTCCCCCGATCGACGGGGTAGAGGAAAGGCGCGAGCCTATTACAGCCGGCGCTACTCTACAGCCAGCGCTCCTCCAGCGGGGCTCCCTTCCTCTCCCTCCGGAGGGGGGAGAGGTGGCGCTGCGAAGCAGCGACGGAGTGGGGGAAGCCGGTCCTTAAAGGCGATGCCGCCGATAAGTGAGCGCAGCCGAGCTGTTCCGATATGGTCTGGCAGGCGTGTGAGCATCGGAAGCGCAAAATCGCTTCAGGCGGCCAGCCTTGCGAATTCTCGAACGATCCCTACGGTTCGAGTTCCACATCCCAGTAGAGATAATCCATCCAGCTTTCATGCAGATGGTTGGGCGGGAACAGCCGGCCATTGTTGTGCAGGTCGTGCACGGTCGGCTGGTAGGGCTTCTGCAACGGCCACATCTTGGCGTGCGCCGGCATCATGCCGCCCTTCCTCAGATTGCAGGGTGAACAGGCGGCCACGACATTCTCCCACGTCGTCGCCCCGCCGCGATGGCGCGGGATGACGTGGTCAAAGGTCAGATCCTCGGGCGTGCCGCAATACTGGCACTGGAAGCGGTCGCGCAGGAACACGTTGAAGCGGGTGAATGCCGGGTGCCTCGACGGCTTCACATAGGCCTTCAGGCTGACGACGCTGGGCAGCTTCATCGAAAAGGTCGGCGAAGACACCGCATGCTCGTATTCGGCGACGATGTTGACCCGGTCGAGGAACACCGCCTTGATGGCATCCTGCCAGGACCAGAGCGACAAGGGGTAATAGCTGAGCGGGCGGTAATCCGCATTCAGCACCAGCGCAGGAAGCCCATCCGGAGATACGGCAACCGTCACCTTGTTGACCTCCTCGTTTTAAAACCGATCGGCGTGGATACTGTAAGCCCGACATGACAGGGATGTGAAGCGGATTGTCATCAGCCAAACGCGGCAAAAATGCAGGGTTTTCATGCTTTTTTGCGGTTTCAGGCCGGAGGTGCCGCGTCCCGGCCCCTGGTTTCGCGATAATAGGACCAGAAAAGCCGCGATGCGACACCTCGCCACGGGCTCCATGATTCGGCCAGGGCGATCAGCGTTTTCTCCGGCGGACGCGGCTCGATACCGAGCGCGTGGCCGACCGCGCTCTGCAGCGCGACGTCGCGCGCGGGGAAAATATCGGGGTGGCCGGCGGCAAACAGGAGATAGACTTCCGCCGTCCACGGGCCGATGCCCGGCACCGCGATCATAGCCGCGATCGCCTCTTCGGCGTCGAGCAAACAGAGGTGATGCAGGTCGAGCCCCTCAACCACGGCCTGCGCAACCGCGATCAGACCGCGCTGCTTCGGCCGCGACAGCCCGGCCTCGCGAAACATGTCCTCGCCGGCGGCAAGGATCGCCTGCGGCGTTAGCGGATCGACCAGTTTCATCAGCCGGCCGAAAATCGCATCGGCACTCGCACGGGATACTTGTTGCGAAACGATAATGGAGGCCAGGCTTCGAAAACCGGGTTCCGACAGCCGCAGCGGCACCTCGCCAGCCATGCCGCGCACCTTTTCCAGGCGCGGATCGATTGCGCAAAGCGCATCCAACCCGCGCGCAATATCGTCCAGTGTCGCGATGCGTTGCATGTTTTCTTGTTCCTGAACCGACCGCACGGTAGCAATTGGCAAAACCGCTGCACAACCCGATTGCCGCTTGTGAGATGACGCTCCTGACATTCCGCTTCGCGCCGAGCCCGAATGGCGAACTGCATCTCGGCCATGCCTATTCGGCACTGCTCAACCAGCAACTGGCGCGTGCGGCCGGCGGCCGCCTGCTGCTGCGCATCGAGGACATCGACACGATCCGCTGCACGCCTGAATTCGAGGCCGGCATCTTTCGCGACCTCGAATGGTTAGGTCTCGAATGGGAACAGCCGGTGCGGCGCCAGGCCGAGCATTTCTCCGACTATCAGGCCGTGCTCGACCGGCTGGTCCGCGAAGAACTCGTCTACCCTGCCTTCATGAGCCGTGGCGAGATCAGGGCCTTCATCGCCGACAGCGAAAAGCGCGGCCGCGGCTGGCCGCGCGACCCGGACGGCGTGCCGCTTTATCCCGCCGCCGACAAGGCGCTGCCGGTCAGCGAACGCAACCGCCGCATCGCCGAAAATGCGCCCTTCGCCTGGCGCCTCGACATCGATGCAGCGCTGGCGCGCGTCGGCACGGATTTGTCCTGGCGCGAATTCACCAACGAGACGCTTTCGGCGACGCAGCGAGTCGAGGCGCGTCCGCAGGACTGGGGCGACGTCATTCTGGCGCGCCGCGACATCCCGACCAGCTATCACCTGGCCGTCGTCGTCGACGACGCTCTGCAAGGCGTCAGCCATGTCGTGCGTGGCCGCGACCTTTATTCCGCGACCGGCATCCAGCGCCTGCTGCAGGAACTGCTCGGCCTCGGCCAGCCGCAGTATTTCCACCACCGTCTCATACTCGGACCGGATGGGCGCAAACTGTCGAAGAGTTTTGCTGATACCGGCCTTGCCGCGCTGAGGCCGGCAGGCATGTCGCCGGACGATGTCAGGCGGCTGGTCGGGCTCTGACTAAAGCCGGGCCAGCCCCGCCTTGAGCAGCGCCAACGCGCCTATAAACGCGAAGGCGCCGCCCAGTCCCCAGGCAACCGCGAGCTTCAGATCTCTCAGGACGATGCCATGTTCGTTCGCGGCCATGACCGCGGCGAAAAAGCCGAGCGTGAACAGCAATGTGTTGCCGGTCGACCCAAAACCGTCCTCCTGCATGATGGCGTCGAGCGCTGAACCGAAGAAGAAGCCGAACACGGCCACACTGGCCACCGTCATCAAAAGCCAGCTTGTGTCGAGATGCAACAGCATGCGCGCTCCCTGTCGAAGCCAAAACGCCATGTCGCCGGATCCATCGACAGAAGTCGATTGCCCTGACGCCGCCCTTTGAATTCGGCCACCTCCTACATCAGGATGAGCTTATGTACCAATTGTTTCGCTTTGCTTGCCGGATTGAACCGCATTAGAGCAATTGCCGTATTTGTCTCTTCACCGAATCGGACCTCTCCACCGGAAACGGCTTCCCCGAAAATGCACAGTCTCAAGCGGTTCATCCCCGCCTCGTTTGTCGTCCTGTGGGCGACAGGTTTCATCGGCGCGCGCTACGCCATGCCCTGGGCCGAGCCCTTCACCTTTCTGGCGGCCCGCTTTGTCATCGCCGCCTTGCTGCTCGCCGGCCTGATGCTCGTGCTTGGCTCGAAGCGAGCCACAAGGGCAGAAGCGCTTCACGCCACGGTCTCCGGCATCCTCATGCATGGCATCTATCTCGGCGCGGTGTTCTGGGCGATCCACAGGGGCATGCCCGCCGGGCTTTCGGCGCTGATCGTCGGCCTGCAGCCACTGATCACGGCCGTGCTTGCCGGCCGGTTCCTCGGCGAAGCCATCCTGCCGCGCCACTGGGCCGGCCTTGCCGTCGGCCTTGTGGGGGTGATCATCGTGCTGTGGCCAAAGCTCGGCGCTCTCGGCGGCGGCGTTACGCCCGAAACGCTGGCGGCGTCGCTGGTCTCGGTGCTGGGCATGAGCGCCGGGACCATCTGGCAGAAGCGCTATGCCTCGGGTGGCGACCTGGTGGCGGCGACGATGTGGCAATATATCGGCGGCGGCTCGCTGATGATCCTGGCTTCGCTGGCCCTTGAGACCCACACGGTGATCATCAACGGCGAACTGATCTTCGCCATGGCCTGGCTGGTCCTGGTGCTGTCGATCGGCGCCATCTTCTTGCTGATGGTGATGATCCGCGACGGCGAGATGTCGAAGGTCGCGTCGCTGTTCTACCTGGTGCCGGCCGTCACCGCTGTCATCGCCTGGGCGCTGTTCGGCGAACGGCTCAGCCTCGTGCAGATCGTCGGCATGGCAATCGCGACGCTCGGCGTCGGGCTGGCCACGGCTCGGCCAGCCAAAACCTAGCTGCCGACACGCGCGCGCGCTTCGAGAAAGCGGCTGATCGCTGCATTGAGTTCGCCGCCGAGGATGAAGATCGCCGACAGCATATAGAGGAAAACCACGGCGATCATGATCGAGGCGAGGCCGGCATAGGTCGTCACATAGGACGAGAAATGGTCGAGGTAGGTCGCGAACATCGTCGAGCCGACAAGCCACGCAGCCAGAGTGAAAATGATGCCAGGCACCAGCGAGACAAAGCGGCGCTTGCCCGCCGGCAGCCAATAGTGGACGGCAAACAAGCCACCAATGATGACGGTTGAGGCGATGACGTAACGCCACAGCGTGATCGTGCCCGTATAGGGTTTGATCCACTCGAAATGAGCTTCCGCCAGCCGCGCCAGCAAGGGCGCAAAGACCAGGAGCACGCTGATCGCCAGGAAACCGGCCGTCGCGATCAGCACGAAGAAAATGCTCTGCACCCGGCGGTAGATGATGCCGCGCGTTTCGGCGACGCGGTAGGCGCGGTTGAGCGAGGTGCGCAGCGCCTCGATGCCGTTGGAGGCGAAATAGGCCGCCAGCAGCACGCCGTAGGTCAAAAGATCGGTGCGCCGCACGGTCAGCACGTTGAGCACTTCGCGCGCGATAGGCTTCGCGATCTGTTCGGGCCAGGTGTCGAAGACCAGGTGCACGGCAGTATCGGCGAACGCCTGCGCGCCGAGGAAGCTCGCCAGCGTGGTGGCGAAGATCAGGAACGGGAACAGCGCCATCAGCGAAGTGATCGCCAGATGGCTGGCCATGGCCCAGCCGTCATCGGTGTTGAAATGGCCAAGCGCGTCATAGAGCACGCGGCGCAGCACGACGATATTCCGCATCAAGAGCCGCGTTCCCTTCGATTGTCTCGACGCCGCGAATATGGGAAGGGATTGTGGCAAATGGCAACCCTTGCTCAAACCACGACGCCGCCTGCCAAAGAGTTGCGCACCATCATCGTCACCGGCGCCTCGTCCGGGATAGGCGCCCACTGCGCCCGTGCGCTGAAGGCGGATGGCTGGCGGGTGCTTGCAACGGCGCGCAAGCCTGAAGACATAGCCTCACTCGAAGCAGACGGCATCGAGGCGTTTTACCTCGATTACCGTGAGCCGGACTCTATCGAAGCCCTTGTGGGCTCGGTGCTGGAGCGGACAGGCGGACGCCTCGACGCCCTGTTCAACAACGGCGCCCATGCACAGCCCGGCGCCGTGGAAGACCTGCCGGTTGCGGCATTGCGCGAGCAGTTCGAGGCCAATTTCTTCGGCTGGCACGACCTCACCCGACGCATCGTACCGGTAATGCGTCGCCAGGGACATGGCCGCCTCGTTCATTGTTCCTCGATCCTTGGGCTAGCGCCGGTGCCTTTTCGCGGCGCCTACTCAGCCTCCAAGCACGCGCTCGAAGGCCTGATGCTGTGCATGCAGCAGGAACTCAGGGGCAGCGGCATCCATGTCTCGCTGATCGAACCGGGGCCGGTGACCTCGAAAATCGCCAGCAACGGGCTGTTCTGGTTCCTGAAAAACATCGACCACGAGAATTCCGTCCACCACCTCGCCTATGCCACGCAGCTGGCGCGGCTTCGGGCCGGCGGCAGCTCATCACGGCTGAAAAAGGGGCCGGAGGTGGTCTATGCGGCCTTGCGCCATGCACTTCTGTCGCGGCGCCCGCGCCCGCACTATGTGGTAACAGTGCCGGCCAGGATCGGCGTGATGCTCAAGCGCATCCTGCCGGCATCGATGCTCTACCGCGTTCTGGCCAGACGCGCCTGACCGCAACAGAACTGGGAACAGATCATGGCAACCGTCATCAAAGTCCTCCTCGTCCTCGTCATGGTCGCCGTGGTGATCGTGCTTGTCCGCGGCCTCATCAACATGATGCGCGGCGGCTCCGGTGTGAGCTCGAACAAGCTGATGCAGGCGCGCGTGCTGTTGCAGGCGCTGGCGTTGGCACTGATCCTGCTGGTGGTGTACTTCACCCGCAAGTGACGGCCGTTCGGGAGGCGACGTGGTCAAGCTCAACAAGATCTACACCCGCACCGGCGATGACGGCACCACTGGCCTCGGCACCGGTGAACGCAGGCTGAAATCCGACCTGCGCGTCGATGCCTACGGCACCGTCGATGAAGCCAATGCCTGCATCGGCATCGCCCGCCTGCACACAGCGGCAAGTTATCCCGCCATCGACGCCATGCTGTCCCGCATCCAGAACGATTTGTTCGACCTCGGCGCCGATCTCGCCGTGCCCGACGACGGCAAGCCGCTTGGCTACGAACCGCTGCGCATCATCGCCTCGCAGACCGACCGCGTCGAAAAGGATATCGACCTTCTCAACAAGGATCTGCAGCCGCTCAAATCCTTCGTGCTCAATGGCGGCACGCCGGCGGCGGCAGCACTTCATCTTGCCCGCACCGTGGCGCGACGGGCCGAGCGGATCATGGTGGCGCTGGCGCAGGACCCGGCCGAACATGTCAATCGCGAGGGGCTGAAATACATAAACCGCGTCTCCGACTTTCTGTTCGTCGCCGCCCGTGCGGTCAATGACAACGGAAATGCCGACGTGTTATGGGTGCCCGGCAAGAACCGCTGAATTTTCTCGAAGGCGGGAAAGGGCTTAGGGCATGTTCATCCCGCTTTACGACTCCAACAGGTTGCGCCACATCCGGCTGCAATATGTGACGATCAGCCTGATCGCGGTCAACGCGCTTGTGTTTCTCATCACCACGATCGGCGGCGAAAATTTCAACAACGCAGCCGTGCTCGGCTTCGGCTTCATTCCTTCGGTTGTCCACGACACGGCAGAACTCTCCCCCCAATTCGTCGTCATTCCCGAGAGCCTGAGTTACCTTACCTATGCCTTCCTGCATGCCGATATCTTTCATCTCGGCGGCAACATGCTGTTCCTGTGGGTGTTCGGCGATAATGTCGAGGACGCACTCGGCCACATCCGCTACCTCATCTTCTACCTGCTTTGCGCCATCGCCGGCGCCTTCTTCCAGGGGCTCGTCGCCTGGAGTTCGGAGGTTCCGCTGATCGGCGCCTCCGGCGCCATTGCCGGCGTCGTCGCCGCCTATCTGGTCCTCTACCCCCGGGTGAAAGTGTGGGTGCTGGTCTTTGCCCGGATTCCGCTGCGTATCCCGGCCTTCATCCCGCTGATCCTGTGGATCGGCTTCCAGGTGGTGATGTTTGCCGCCGGCGGCGAAAACCAGATATCCTGGGCCTGCCATATTGGCGGCATCATTGCCGGTGGCGTGCTGGTGCTCATTATGCGCAGCCGCGGCGTGCCGCTGCTCGCCGGTGGCGACGGCGAGCCGCAACCCGCCGATCAGCCAGCCGCTTCTACTGGGCCGGCGCCAGCCGGTCCCGCTCCCGTGCAACCTGAGACGCGTTGGGGCCGGGGTGGCGCTTCCGGTCACAAGTGAACCGATTTGGGTGGTTTGGCCGCTGCCGTGGCATATTGACGTGTTGCGTCGCCACAACTACGGAGAGCGCCACCGCTAGGCGGCAGAAGACCAGAATTCGTCCGGCCAGGATTCCGTTTGGCCGGAATTCAGTCAGGAATGTCGGCTTTCGACAACTCTGCGGAGGCGCACGCTGCTATAGCGCGCCCGGATATCTCAGGAGAGGTGACAGACAATGAAGATCCTTGTGCCCGTGAAGCGGGTTGTGGATGCGAACGTCAAGGTTCGCGTCAAGGCCGATGGTTCGGCGGTGGAACTCGCCAACGTCAAGATGGCGATGAACCCGTTCGACGAGATCGCGGTGGAAGAGGCGCTCCGGCTGAAGGAAGCCGGCAAGGCCGAAGAGATCATCGTCGTTTCGGTCGGCCCGCAGCAGGCGCAGGAAACGCTCCGCACCGCGCTCGCCATGGGCGCCGACCGCGCCATCCTGGTCAAGACCGACGAGCAGACCGAGCCGCTCGGCGTCGCCAAGGTGCTGAAGGGCGTCGTTGACGCCGAACAGCCCGGTCTCGTGATCCTCGGCAAGCAGGCGATCGATGATGACTCGAACCAGACCGGCCAGATGCTGGCCGCCCTGCTCGGCTGGGCACAGGGCACTTTCGCCTCCAAGGTCGTGATCGACGGCGACAAGGCCAAGGTGACGCGCGAAGTCGACGGCGGCCTGCAGACGGTGGAACTGAAGATGCCGGCGATCATCACCGCCGATCTTCGCCTCAACCAGCCGCGCTATGCCTCGCTGCCCAACATCATGAAGGCCAAGAAGAAGCCGCTCGACGAAAAGAGCCCGGCCGATTACGGCGCCGACGTCAAGCCGCGCCTGAAGGTGCTCAAGACCGAGGAGCCCAGCGGCCGCAAGGCGGGCGTGAAGGTCAACAGTGTCGCCGAACTGGTCGACAAGCTCAAGAACGAAGCCGGCGTGCTCTGAGACTGGAAGGAACAGATAAAATGACCATTCTCCTCATCGCAGAACACGACAACGCCAGCCTTTCCGACCAGACCGCGAAGGCGCTCTCGGCGGCGCTGCAGATCGGTTCGGACGTGCATGTGCTGGTCGCCGGCAAAGGCGCCAAGGGCGCGGCCGACGCCGCTGCCAAGCTCGAGGGCGTGAGCAAGGTGCTGCTGGCCGAGGCCGACGAACTGGCCGAGCGCCTCGCCGAACCGCTCGCCGCACTCGTTGTCTCGCTGGCCGGCGCCTACGACACCATAATCGCGCCGGCGACCTCGTCGGGCAAGAATGTCGCGCCGCGCGTGGCGGCCCTGCTCGATGTCGCGCAAGTCTCCGAGATCATCGAAGTGGTTTCACCAGACACGTTCAAACGGCCGATCTATGCCGGCAACGCCATCCAGACGGTGCAGTCGAGCGACGCCAAGAAGGTCATCACCGTGCGCACCGCCTCCTTCCAGGCTGCCCCGGAGGGCGGCTCGGCAGCTGTCGAGACGGTCAAGGCCGCGGCCAATCCCGGCCTCTCCACTTTCGTCGAGAACAAACTCTCGGAAACCGACCGTCCGGAACTGACCTCGGCCAAGATCATCATTTCGGGCGGCCGCGCGCTCGGCTCCTCGGAAAAGTTCCAGGAAGTCATCCTGCCGGTCGCCGACAAGCTCGGTGCAGCCGTCGGCGCCTCGCGCGCTGCCGTCGACGCCGGCTACGCCCCGAATGATTGGCAGGTCGGCCAGACCGGCAAGGTCGTGGCGCCTGACCTCTATATTGCCGTCGGTATTTCCGGCGCCATCCAGCACCTTGCCGGCATGAAGGATTCGAAGGTCATCGTCGCCATCAACAAGGACGAGGAGGCGCCGATCTTCCAGGTTGCCGATTATGGCCTCGTCGGCGACCTGTTCGTCATCCTGCCGGAACTGCAAAAGGCGCTTTGACGCTTTCTGCCAAAGCGTATTAAATTGTGAAAGGGTGGGGTAGACGAAGCTGCCCCACCCTTTTAGTTTGCACTGCACAAAAAGCAGGCCGCAAAGGCCTTTTCGACGGGATCGCTGCAAATGGCCAAGATCGAGACGATCGGCATCATCGGCGCCGGCCAGATGGGCGGCGGCATCGCGCATGTATCAGCACTTTCGGGTTTCAAGGTGCTGATCTACGACGTCTCGCCCGACCGTATCGAGAAGGGTATTGCCACGGTCAGCGGCAACATGGCCCGCCAGGTCGGCTCCGGCAAGCTTGAGGAAAAGCTGCGTAACGAAGCGATGGCGCGCATTTCCGCAGCCCCCACCATGGCTGATCTCGCCGGTGCCGATCTGGTGATCGAGGCGGCGACCGAGGACGAGACGGTCAAGCGCAAGATTTACGCGCAGCTCTGTCCCCAGCTCAACCCGGAAGCCATTCTGGCGACCAACACCTCGTCGATTTCGATCACCCGGCTTGCGGCGCAGACCGACCGTCCCGAGCGTTTTATCGGCATACATTTCATGAACCCCGTGCCGCTAATGAAGCTGGTCGAACTGGTGCGCGGCATCGCTACCGAGGATCAGACCTTCGAGGCGGCCAAGGCCTATGTGAAACAGCTCGACAAGACGATCACCGTCTCTGAAGATTTTCCGGCCTTCATCGTCAACCGCATTCTGTTGCCGATGATCAACGAGGCGATCTACACGCTCTATGAGGGGGTCGGCTCGGTCGATGCCATCGACACCGCCATGCGGCTCGGCGCCAACCATCCGATGGGACCGCTGCAGCTCGCCGATTTCATCGGCCTCGACACCTGCCTGTCGATCATGCAGGTGCTGCATGACGGCCTGTCGGATTCGAAATATCGCCCCTGCCCGCTGCTGGTGAAATATGTCGAGGCCGGCTGGCTCGGCCGCAAGACCGGGCGCGGCTTCTACGACTATCGCGGCGAGCATCCGGTTCCGACGCGCTAACCACCAGAACGAAAGTTCCGTGCTCCCTCAGGACGCCGCTGCAAGCGGCGGCTCTGCTTGGCCTCTTGACCCGGTATCGTCAGGCGCCACGGAAACACAGCCGCGGCCGGCGGCCTTGGCCGCATAGCAGGCAGCATCGGCCCGGGCGATGATCTCGTCGACTTCACCGCTGTTGCTGTGGATTGGCGCCAGCCCGATGCTGGCATCGATCGCATGCGGCCGGCCGTCCCAGCTGAACTGCAGGCCGCGGATGGCGTCGATGACCGAGCGTGCGGCAATCCTGGCGCCGGCGCTCGGCCCGGCTTTCAGGATGACCGCGAATTCGTCGCCGCCGAGGCGGGCCACGATATCCTCCGGCCCAAGCGCACCGCGAATGGCCTCGGCAACCCGCTTCAGCAAGGCGTCGCCGGCGGCGTGCCCGCCAGTGTCGTTGACCAGCTTGAAATGGTCTAGATCGATGAACATGAAATGATGTTCGCCCGCCGGCCTGGCTGTGCCGGCCTTGCGGCTCCGGTCGACCACTTCCTCCATGGTGCGGATAAAGCTCGAACGGTTGGCAAGGCCAGTCAGCGCATCATGCGCCGCGGCATAGGCGAGCTGGCGCTGCAAGGCGCGCGCATCGGTGAAGTCCTGGAAGACAATGACAAGACCGCAGAACTCCTGGCGGTCGTTCATGATCGGCGACACCACCTGGCGGATGCTGCAGCGTGTGTCGTCGCGACGGATGAGGACGGCGCGACTGTTCTGGTCGACAGGGCTGGCGCTGCCGAGCGCCGGCCGCGTCATGCCGATCCTTTGCCCGGTTTCTTCGTCCACCGCCCAGTACACATGGCCAAGGGTCTTGCCGAGCGCCTCCGCGCCAACCACGCCGGTGAGCTTTTCGGCGACCGGGTTCATGAAGGTGATGCGGTTGGCGGCATCGGTGCAGATGACGGCGTCGCCGATCGACTGCAGCGTCACCCTCAGCCGCTCCTTCTCGTCGGCCAGCATTGCCGCCGATACGATGAGGCTTTCCTCGGTTTGCTTGCGCTGGGTGATGTCGGTCAGGCTGCCGATGGCCCTGACCAGCCGTCCGTCGTTGTCGCGTTCGAGCGTCTTGCCGCGGTCGAGGATCCAGACCCAGTGGCCATCCTTGTGGCGCATCCGGAACTCGGCTTCGAAGAACGGTGTCCTGCCCTCCAGATGGGCACGATCGGCTTCGGCGACGTTTTCGCGATCGTCGGGGTGGATCATCGCCAGCCAGCGGTCGGGGTCGCCGTCCAGTTCGCCATCGGCATAGCCCAGCATCTTCACCCAGGTGGCGGAGTAGGTGGTGCCGCCCTTCCGCATATCAAGATCCCAGACGCCTTGTCCGGCGCTGGCCAGGGCAAAATTCCAGCGCGTTTCGGCTTCGGCTATGCGCGCCTCGGATTGCTTGCGCGCATCGATATCCTCGATCTGGGAGACCAGGTAGAGCGGGCTCCCGCTCTTCTCGTCGCGAATGACGGAACCGGCAAGATGGGCCCATACCGGCGTGCCGTCCTTCCTGAGGTAGCGCTTTTCGAAGTGGAAGGCGTTGACGGTGCCCGCCCGCATGCCGTCCATCGTCTCACGGCCGATCTGCACATCGTCGGGATGGGTGATCTGGAAGAAGGTCAGCGCCTCGATCTCCTGCTTGCTATAGCCGAGCATGGCGGCGAAGGCCGGGTTGGTTTCATGGATGCGGCCGTCGAGGCCGACAATGGCGATGCCGATCGCCGAATCCTCCATGGCGCGGCGGAAACGCTGCTCGCTTTCGGCGATCTGCCGGCGGTCGTCCAGTATCCGGTAAATGAACAGGGAGGCGAGAATCAGCGCAACGGCGGCGACCGGCACCGATATCTGCAGGCAGAGTTTCAGCACTTCGGCGCTGACATCGAGCCGCGACAGCAGGAGCGCGACCACGGCAGCGCAAAGCCCTCCGGCCGCAAGCACCAAAGCCACCTGACTGTCAGCCCGCAGGCTTTTTCGCTCTCGTCGCATCACTGTGCATGCCACCCCATGCGCAACACATTTCTGCAAAAAACACTGGATGATCGATTTTAAGGAAAGGTTGCGCCGGAGCCACCGGCAACACGGTGAACCCGCAAACAATTCCCGGCATGATTAAGGATCGGTGATTATTGGGCGATCTTGAACGGCCCGGTCACCAGCGCACGAAGAACCGTCCCCCGAGCGCGCCCAGACCGGCGAGGACGGCGATGGCGAGCGTGTACCAGGTGGCGACGAAAAGCGGCGAATCGTCGAAGCAGTGCGCGGCGTAGAAGGTCGCCGCCAGGCCGCCGGCGAGCAGTCCCGCGACCGCCCCGGCCAACACCGGCCGCGTCGGCGCGCCATAGCGCAGCATCCACAGGAAGACGGCAAGCGGGCCGATGCCGATCAGCGGGATGAAGCCCATGCAGATCATCATGTTGGAGCCGACCATGCGCGTGCTCCACATCGGCTCCGGCACCATGAACAGTTCGAGAGCCACCGCCACGGCCACCAGCAGCGGCGCCGCCAGCATCCAGGCCGCGGCTCTTGCCGTCGAAGCGCCCGGCGTCGACAACGCCCGGACCAGGCCAAAGGCGGTGACGGCGAGCACGATGGTGAACACGAACTTCGCCAGGAACCGCATCGTGTGCATGGCGGTCATGATGTCGGGACGCGGGCCGATGGTGAGAAAGAAGACCAGAGCCGCGATCACCGCCGCGGCTGCCGCCGCCATCAACCAGGCCGAGCGCAGCGGCATCGCCTTGCTGCTTGTGTCGGCGTCGAGTGCCTTGATGAGATCCTCCGTCCTCATGTCACTGCCGCCCGAAGCGCCCCTGCCCAAATCGCTTGGCGATCGCGGCAAGCCCGCGATGCAGCGACACCCGCACCGCCGTCTCGCTGACGCCGAGCGTGGCCGCCGTCTCGCCGATGGAGCGGCCGTCGACCGAGATCGAAGAAACGACGGAACGCTGCGCAGCCGGCAGTCCGTCCAGCGCCCGGTTGATGTCGCGTTCGCTGACGGTCTCGGTTTCCGGCTCGGCAAAGGTCTCGGCGATCTCGTCGATCTCGATTTCGATGCGCCGTCCGCGCCGCCGGAAAGCATCGATCAGCTTGAAGCGGGCTATCGCATAGATCCATGGCAACACCGGCGCGTCCTGGCGCCAGGTATGCCGTTTCACATGAATGGCCAGCAAGGTTTCCTGCACAACATCCTCGGGATCGACCCCGCCCTGTACGATCTTGCGCCTCGCAAAGCCGCGAACCAGCGCAGCGATCCGGTGCAAAAAGTCGGCGTAGGCCCTTTCATCTCCCGCGATCGCGGCCCGCATCAGCCGGGAAAGCTCGGCCTCATCCTTGCCGCTCACAAGAGTTCACTCCCCGATCTTCGCGCCTCGGCACCGATTTGTTACGTGTCCGGCGAAATGATGTCCAAGCCAAAGTGCCGCAAAATCACGAAAGTTTGCGGGAGCGGCGACCGATTGAAGCAGCCGAGCAATGTTGACTACTGCTGTCAGGTATCGATAGGTGCAGCCTGCGAAACCAGAACCACCGAGATTGAGGATGACGCCATGAGATACACGCTCTCCACCCTAGCGGGGGCCACAGCGCTGGCCGTGAGCATGATCGCCGGGCCGGCGATGGCCGCGGATGCCGGCATCATCGTCTACAACGCCCAGCATGAGAGCCTGGCCAAGGAATGGGTCGAAGGTTTCACCAAGGAAACCGGCATCAAGGTCACGCTGCGCAATGGCGGCGACAGCGATTTCTCCAACCAGATCGTCGCCGAGGGCGCTTCTTCGCCGGCCGACGTGTTCCTGACCGAAAACTCGCCGGCGATGACCCTGGTCGAAGCGGCGGGCCTTTTCGCGCCGGTCGACGCCGACACGCTGGCGCAAGTCCCGGCCGAATTCCAGCCGAGCAGCGGCAGATGGGTGGGTGTCGCGGCGCGCAGCACCGTCTTTGCCTACAACAAAACCAAGCTCACGGCCGAAAAGCTGCCCAAATCGATGCTCGATCTCGCCGATCCGAGCTGGAAAGGCCGCTGGGCAGCCTCGCCTTCCGGCGCCGATTTTCAGGCCATCGTCAGCGCGTTGCTCGAGCTCAAGGGCGAAGCCGCAACCGCCGACTGGCTGAAGGCCATGAAGGAGAATTTCACCGCCTACAAGGGCAACGGCACGGTGATGAAGGCGGTCAATGCCGGCGAGATCGAAGGCGGAATCATCTACCACTATTACTATTTCGGCGATCAGGCAAAGACCGGCGAAAACAGCAAGAACGTCGAACTGCATTATTTCAAGAACCAGGATCCCGGCGCTTTCGTCTCGATCTCCGGCGGCGGCGTGCTCGCCTCGAGCAAACACCCGAAGGAAGCCCAGGCGTTCCTCAAATGGGTGACCGGGAAAGGCGGCCAGGACGTGCTGAAGACCGGCACGTCCTTCGAATACGCTATCGGCAAGGACGCGCAGTCCAATCCCAAGCTGGTGCCGCTGGCCGACCTGCAGGCGCCGAAGGTCGATCCGGCGACACTGAACTCCAAAAAGGTGACGGACCTGATGACGGCAGCCGGCTTGCTTTAGGCTGGGTTCGTCCTAAAAGGGCAACGATTGCGCTCCTGCCGGACTTTCGGCAGGAGCGCTCTGTTTTCGAGATGGCATTGTCCATGACAACACATTGCGTTTCCGGCCGCGCCTGCGGCGCCCCCGCCCCGGCAGCAGTGGCGCGGTCGAGCTGATGCAAACTGCGGTCGATCTCGCACGTTCAGGCCAGACAGTCGGGCGGTCCCGCCGGAAGCCCATGTCCTGGATCGCGCTTGCCGCCATAATTGTCTCGCTGCTGTCGCTGCTGCCGCTGGCGTTCATCATCTGGATCGGTGTGCAGATCGGCTGGGACACTGCTTCGGCCCTGGTCTTCCGGCCGCGCGTCGGCGAACTTCTGGTCAACACCGTGCTTCTGGTGGCGCTCACCGTGCCGATCGCCACCGTGCTGTCGGTGACGCTGGCATGGCTGACCGAGCGCAGCGACCTGCCCGGCGCCCGGCTGTGGGCTTGGCTGTCGGTGGCGCCGCTCGCCATCCCCGCCTTCGTGCATTCCTACGCCTGGATCACCATGGTGCCGACCTTGCACGGCCTGTGGGCCGGCGTGCTGGTCTCGGTTCTCGCCTATTTCCCGTTCCTCTATCTGCCGCTGGCGGCGGCTCTGCGCCGGCTCGATCCTGCTTTGGAGGACGCAGCCGCAGCACTCGGCCTTGGACCATGGCGGGTGTTTTGGCGTGTCGTGCTGCCGCAGCTGAGACTGGCCATTTGCGGCGGCGCGCTGCTGGTCGGCCTGCATCTGCTGGCCGAATACGGCCTCTACGTCTTCATCCGTTTCGACACTTTCACCACGGCGATCGTCGACCAGTTCCAGTCGACCTTCAACGGCCCCGCCGCCAACATGCTGGCCGGCGTCCTGGTGACATGCTGCTTCGTGCTGCTCGCTCTGGAGGTGCTGGTGCGCGGCGAAGAGCGCTATGCCCGCGTCGGCTCAGGCGCGGCGCGCCACCGGCAGCGCTCGAGGCTCGGGCGCGCCACGCTGGCTTGCCTGGCTCTGCCTGCCGTCACCACGCTGCTCGCCATCGGCGTGCCCTTCGTCACCATCGGCCGCTGGCTGGTCGCCGGCGGCGCCGATGTCTGGCGTTTGGACGAGATCGGCCTGGCGCTGGGCCAGACGCTGTTCCTGGCGCTGGCCGGCGCCCTGCTTGCAACCATCGCCGCCATGCCGATGGCCTGGATCTCGATCCGCGCGCCGGGGCCGCTGCAGCGGCTGCTCGAAGGCTGCAACTACATTGTCGGTTCGCTGCCCGGCGTGGTCATCGCGCTGGCTTTGGTCACCATTACCGTGCGCATCGCCATGCCGTTCTACCAGACGCTGTTCACAATCCTGGTCGCCTATGCCCTGATGTTCCTGCCGCGCGCCTTGATCAGCCTCAGGGCCTCGATCGCACAGGCGCCGGTCGAGCTCGAACGTGCCGCCGCCAGCCTTGGCCGGCCTCCGCTGAAAGCGCTGTGGTCGACAACGATCCGCCTGTCGGCGCCGGGCGCGGCGGCCGGCATGGCGCTGGTCGCGCTCGGCATCATGAACGAGCTGACCGCCACCCAGATGCTGGCGCCCAACGGCACGCGCACGCTGGCCATGGCGTTCTG
The DNA here is from genome assembly GCF_040323125.1 of Mesorhizobium sp. M0062. Lineage (NCBI taxonomy): Bacteria > Pseudomonadati > Pseudomonadota > Alphaproteobacteria > Hyphomicrobiales > Phyllobacteriaceae > Mesorhizobium > Mesorhizobium sp. M0062. The sequence continues at coordinate 68,873 of NZ_JAMYUO010000017.1, read as the reverse complement.
GTCCTATAGCGGCGAGATCGACTATGCGTCGGCCGCCCCTTACGCCTTCATCATGGTGGCGATGTCGCTGCCGCTGACCTGGCTGCTCTATGTCCAGTCGAAACGGATGGCCGGGCGATGAGCTTTCTCGAAATCAGCGGCCTTACCAAGCAGTATGGCCCGGTGGCCGCCCTTGCCGGGGTCGACCTCAGCGCCGCCAGCGGCAGTCGCACCGCCATCGTCGGCCCGTCCGGCTGCGGCAAGACCACCTTGCTGCGGCTGATCGCCGGCTTCGAGGCGCCGGACCAGGGCCGCGTCGTGCTCGACGGCGAAGTGCTGGCCAATGGCGGCCATGCGGTGCCGGCGTATCGCCGCGGCATCGGCCTGGTGGCGCAGGACGGCGCCCTGTTCCCGCATCTCAGCATCGGCGACAATATCGGCTTCGGCATGGCCCGCGGCGAGGACCAGCGCGCCGAGCGCATCGCCGAGCTCGCCTATACCGTTGGGCTCGACAAGGCGATCCTCAAACGCCGTCCGCATCAGCTTTCCGGCGGCCAGCAGCAGCGTGTGGCGCTGGCGCGCGCCATGGCGATGAAGCCCAGGCTGATGTTGCTCGACGAGCCGTTCTCGGCGCTCGACACGGGGCTGCGCGCCTCGATGCGCAAGGCGGTCGCCGAACTACTCGAAGCCGCCGGCATCACCACCATCCTGGTCACCCACGACCAGGCCGAGGCGCTGTCCTTCGCCAGCCAGGTGGCGGTCATGCGCGACGGAAAGTTCTCTCAGATCGGCACACCGCGAGAACTCTATCTGCAGCCGAAAGACCGCATGGTTGCCGAGTTTCTTGGCGACGCCATCATCTTGCCGGCAAAGATTTCAGGCGGCTTCGCCACCTCCTCGCTTGGTCGCATAGCCGTCGACTCGAAGGAGCGGCGCGACATCGCCCGCATCATGCTGCGACCGGAGCAGGTGCAGGTAAAGCGCACGTCGCGCGAAGGCATGTCGGGTCCTGCGGGCACGATATTCGCCGAGGTGACGGACTCGGAATTCGCAGGCTCGATGTGCACCATTGCCGTGCGGCTGTTGAACAACCCCGATCCGCCGGACGCCGCGGCGATCGGCAGCACACCGCTGACCTTACGCAAGCCGGGAATCGACGCGCCTTCCGTCGGCGAGATCGTGCGCCTGACAGTTTCCGGCAAGGCGCATGTCTTCGCCTGAACTGCCGATGCGTCGGATTGGCGCGAGCGGCTGCGTCAATCGACTCGTTTCCCAGCATTGTCGAACCAATGCAGCTTCTCGGCCCTGGCCACGACGCGCAGTTGATCGCCGGGTTTGGCCGTGGCGCGGCCGGCCACACGCACGACGATGCGGTTGCCGCCGGCGGCACAGTGAAGAAAGCTTTCGGCTCCCACAGGTTCGACCGCCTCGACCGCCGCAGGCAGAATAAGCGCGCCGGATGATGCCTCGGCACTGAAGGTGACGTCGGCATCCTCAGGGCGGAAGCCAAGCGTGGCGGCGTTCGTAGGCGCGAAGTCAACCGTCTTGCCGTCGGTCAGCGCCGGACCAGCCGGTCCTTGCGAAAGAGGCAGAAGGTTCATCGGCGGCGCTCCGATGAAGGAGGCGACGAAGGTCGATGCCGGCTTCTCGTAGATGTCGAGCGGCGCGCCCGTCTGCTCGACCAACCCGCCATTCATGACGACGAGAATATCGGCCAGCGTCATCGCCTCAAGCTGGTCGTGGGTGACGTAGACCGAGGTGACACCGAGCGAGCGCTGCAAATTCTTGATTTCGACCCGCATCTGGCCGCGCAGTTTGGCGTCGAGGTTGGAAAGCGGTTCGTCGAACAGGAAGACTTTTGGATTGCGCACGATTGCGCGACCCATGGCCACGCGCTGGCGCTGGCCGCCGGAAAGCTCGCGCGGGCGCCGGTCGAGCAGCGCCGTGAGCTCCAGCACCTTGGCGGTCGAGCGAACCCTGCTGTCGATCTCGTCCTTGGGAGTACCCCGGTTGCGCAACCCGTAGGCCATGTTGTCGTAGACCTTCATATGTGGATAGAGCGCATAGTTCTGGAACACCATGGCGATGTCGCGCTCGGTCGGACCGATCGTGTTGACGATCTTGCCGTCGATGGCGACGGTGCCGGAAGAAATGGTCTCAAGCCCGGCGATCATCCGCAGCAGCGTGGACTTGCCGCAGCCGGACGGCCCAACCAGCACGCAAAGCTCCTTGTCGGGAATGGCGATCGAGACACCCCTCACCGCCTCGACGCCGCCGGGATAGACTTTCTTCACATCCTTCAGATCGATGGTCGCCATCAGCTTCTCACTTTTCGGTATCGACCAGTCCGCGCACGAACCAGCGTTGCATCAGCACCACGATCAGGATCGGCGGCAGTATGGCCAGCATCGCGGTGACCATGACCAGATGCCATTGGGTATCGGCATCGGCGAAGGAGACCATCTTTCTAAGTGCGATGACGATGGTGTTCATGTCATTGCTGTTGGTGACGAGCAGCGGCCACAGGTACTGCGTCCAGCCATAAATGAAGAGGATGACGAACAGCGCCGCGATGTTGGTGCGCGACAGCGGCAGCAGGATGTCGAAAAAGAATCGCCATGGTCCGGCGCCGTCGACACGCGCCGCTTCCACCAACTCACCTGGGATGGTCATGAAGAACTGGCGAAACAGAAGCGTGGCGGTGGCCGAGGCGATCAGCGGAATGATCAGGCCGGCATAGGTGTCGATCATGCCGAGATCGACCATCACCTTGTAGGTCGGCAGGATGCGCACCTCGACGGGAAGCATCAGCGTGATGAAGATCAGCCAGAAGAAGACCATCCGAAGCGGAAAACGGAAGAACACGATCGCATAGGCCGAAAGGATCGAGATGAAAATCTTCCCCACCGCGATGCCGAGCGCCATGATCGTGGTGTTGAGCAGCAATCGGCCGACACTGACGCCGCCGATGCGGCCGACACCGCCGAACAGCGCCTCGCTGTAATTGTTCCAGACCTGGTCGCCGGGCAAAAGAGGCAATGGCGGCTTGAGGATGGTCTGCAGCGTCTGCGTGGAGGCAACGAAGGTGTAGTAGATCGGGAAAGCGACGATCAGGATGCCCAGGATGAGCACGGCGTGGGCGATGAGGGCGCGAAGCGGGGACTGACCAATCATCGCTCGCGCTCAACCGTAGTGGACTTTGCGTTCCACATAGCGGAACTGGATGGCCGTGAGTGAGATGACGATGACCATCAGGATGACCGACTGCGCGGCCGAATCGCCGAGGATCAAATTGACGAAACCGTCATTGTAGACCTTGTAGACCAGCGTCTCGGTGGCCTTGCCTGGCCCGCCGCCGGTGACGGCATGAACGATACCGAAAGTGTCGAACAGCGCATAGACAGTGTTGACGACCAGCAGGAAGAAGGTCGTCGGCGCGAGCAGCGGGAAAACGATGGTCCAGAAGCGCTTCGTCTCCCCGGCGCCGTCCATGGCCGCCGCCTCTATCAACGTCTTCGGCACTGCCTGCAGCCCGGCGACGAAGAACAGGAAATTGTAGCTGATCTGCTTCCAGGCAGCCGCGGACACCAGCAGGATCATGGCTTGGTTGCCGTTGAGCAAGGGATCCCAGGCGATGCCGAGACCTCTCAAGGCGTAGGCCAGCGAACCGATCGAGGGGTTGAACAGAAACAGCCACAACATGCCGGCAACCGCCGGCGCCACCGCATACGGCCAGATCAGCAGCGTGCGATAGAGGCCTTTGCCGCGCACCACCTTCTCGGCCATGACGGCAAGCAACAGGGCCACACCCATGGCGACGATCGCGGTCGCCAGAGAGAACACCAGCGTGACTTTGATCGAGTTGAGGTAGGCCGGGTCGGCCAGCACCTTGCGAAAGTTGGCGAGCCCGACGAACTTGCTCTTCAGCCCGAACGGGTCTTCCCTAAGCATCGACTGGTAGAGCGCCTGCCCGGTCGGCCAGTAGAAAAAGATCAGCGTAATGGCGAGTTGCGGCGCCACCAGCAGGTAAGGCAGGGTCTTGTTGGGGAAGACGACGCGTGGAGACAGGGTGATTCCCTCGCTATTCAGGAAATCGTCCACGCGGGTCCGCGTGGACGAGGTTCAACTGACAAATCGCTTCAGTTTCCGATCGCTTCCTGAATCGCCTTGTTGCCGCGTGCGACCGCGTTGTCGAGCGCCTGCTGCGCAGTCTGCTGGCCGGCCAGCATCTTCTCGAACTCCTCATTCTCGATGTCGCGCACCTGCGGCAGGTTGACGAGGCGCACGCCCTTCGAGTTCTCGGTCGGCGCCTTGCCCAGCATCTGCAGGATCGGCGTCTCACGGCCCGGGTTCTTGTCATAGAAGCCGGACTTCTTGGTCGCCTCATAGGCAGCGAGCGTCACCGGCAGATAACCCGACTTCTGGTGCAGATACTCCTGCACTTCGGTCTTGGACAGGTAGGAGAAGAACGCCGCGACGCCCTTGTATTCCTCGTCCGATTTGTTGCCGAACACCCACAGGCTGGCGCCGCCCGGCGTGGTGTTCTGGGGCGCGCCCTTGGCGTCACTATCATAGGGAAGCTGGCCGATGCCGTAGTTCATGCCCGACTTGACGATGTCACCGAGACCCCCCGACGATTCGGTGAAGATGCCGCATTCTCCGGCAAGAAAGATCTGCTTGGCTTCGGATGTACGGCCGCCATATTTGAAGGTGCCGTCCTTGGCCAGGTCGGCGAGCGCCTGGAAATGATTGACGAAGATCGGCGCATTGATCTTGAGCTCGACGTCGGTTCCGGCAAGTCCGTTCTGGTTGGTGCCATAGGAAACGTCGTTCCAGGCCGCGAAGGCCTCAAGGTGGATCCAGGTCAACCACGTCGAGGTATAGCCGCAGGAAGCGGCGCCGCTCGCCTTGATCTTCTTGGCGGCTTCCCACACCTCGTTCCAGGTCTTTGGCGGGTTGTTCACATCAAGCCCGGCCTTCTGGAAAATATCCTTGTTGTAGTAGAGGATGGGCGACGAGGAATTATAGGGGAAGGACAGCATGGTCCCGTCCGGCTTCGAATAGTAACCGACGATGCCGGGCAAATACTGGCTCTTGTCGAAGGTCACGCCGGCGCTGGTCAGCACATCGGCCACCGGTTTGATCGCACCTTCGGCTGCCATCATGACGCCGGTACCCACGTCGAACACCTGGATGATGTCGGGCGCTTGCCCCGCACGAAAGGCAGCGATGCCGGCATTCAGCGTTTCGGGATAGGTGCCCTTGAAAACAGGGAGAATTTCATAGTCGCTCTGGCTGGCATTGAAATCCTTGGCGATCTTGTCGACCACCTCGGCATTCGCGCCGGTCATGGCATGCCACCAACTGATCTGGGTGGCGGCGAAGGCGGAGGTGGTGGAAAGCAGGGTCAAGGTGGCGGCAACACCGGCCGCAAAGCCGAACAACTTCATGTTTCATCTCCCGTTTGTCATTGGCGAAAGGGGCGCTCCCGCGAACGCAATATGTGTCGCTGATGACAATCGGACAACGGATTTGTTGCTGTTTCGTGAATTTCATACCCGGCTAACTTCGCGCCCCCTCGCCTTGCAACGAGGACAGAGAGAAATGCCAAGCCGGCTCAGCGATAGAATGGGGCATGGTGGGCCTGCAAGGATCGCCGACCGCCCAGCGATGCGTGAAGGGCCCGCGTGACAGCGCCACGCACCTGCACCGTGCGGCCGCCAAACCGGCGCTCGGCCAGATCGAGATCGGCCGAGCGGCATCGCGCCAGGCGCTGCTGTAACCGTGCGTCTGGAATGAGACAGGATCGCCGCAACATACAACCCGAAAAACCCGCTGTAGTTGTAGTTCCCATAACCGATTCTTCGTCAAGCGTGGCATACTAATCAAGTGGACGGCTTGATTGCTGTGGGAGAGCAGGTGGGGCGAGATGCTGACGGTCTATAATTGTATCGTGCATGAGCACGATCTGAGACTGGTCGCACTGGCAGCGCTCATTTGCGGTATTTCTTCCTTCTCGGCGGTCAACCTGCTTCGCCATGTCGACCGCTCGAGCGAGCGCAACCGCTATACCTGGCTGATGATAGCAGCCACTTCCACCGGCTTCGGTATCTGGGCGACGCATTTCATCGCAATGCTTGCATTTTCTCCCGGAATCCCCAACGCCTACAATACGGAAATGTCGGCGCTTTCGCTCGCCGGTTCCGTCGCCCTGACCGCCGCGGGCATGTGGATCGCCACCTTGCGCCGGGGCATCGACTACCCTCTGGTCGGCGGCGCGGTACTCGGCGCCGGTATCGCCGCCATGCACTATATCGGCATGGCCGCCTTCGAGGTCGAAGGGCGCATCGTCTGGAACCCGCTGCTGGTCGGCGTCTCGGTGCTGACAGGCGTCACCCTCGCCGCGCTGGCGCTGCTGGTCGTGTTGCGACGGCCGTCCATGCAGGCCACAATCGCCGCCGCCATCCTGTTGACGCTGGCGATCTGCAGCCTGCACTTCATCGCGATGGGCGCGGTGTCGATCTTCCCGGACTCCTCCATCGAGATATCGCAGTTCACGGTCGAACCGATGTCGCAGGCCTTCGCCGCCGCTGCAGTCAGCATGGCTATCCTGGTGCTTTCAGCCGCAGCATTGTGGATCGACCTTCGCTTCCGGCGTCACAAGCTCGAGGCCGAGCGCATGCACGGCCTCGCCAACGCCGCCGTCGAGGGGCTGATCGTCTGCGACGGCGCCCGCATCGTCAGCGCCAATGACAGCATCGCCGCGCTAACCGGCATGGCGCCGGAAGTGCTGAACGCGATGCTGCTTGGCGACCTCTTCGGCGAACGCACCGCGGCCGGCATGTCCGACTGCAGCGGACAGGCACAGGAAGCGGAGCTCAGAGCCCATGACGGCGCCACCATCCCCGTCGAACTTATCGCCAGGAGCATCGACTATTGCGGCAAGCGGCACAGCGTTGTCGCCGTGCGCGATATCCGCGAACGCAGGAAGGCCGAGCAGGAGATACTGCGCCTCGCCCATTTCGACCCGCTGACCGGGCTCCCCAACCGCCGCAGTTTCTCCGGCCGGCTCGAGGCCGAAATTGCCGCAATGGACCGCGGCGGCAAGGGCGGGCATCTTGCGCTGCTGCTGCTAGACCTCGACCGCTTCAAGGAAGTGAACGACCTGTTCGGGCACGGCGCCGGCGATGCCATGCTGCAGAAGGTGGCGCTATGCGCCTCCGCCGTGCTCCGCCACGGACAGATGCTGGCGCGTCTCGGCGGCGACGAGTTCGCCATCATCGCTCCGAACCTCCCCGATCCGCAGGCGGCCGGCCGCATCGCCGAGGCGGTGCTGGCGGCCATGCGCGAGGAAAACCGGCTGTCGGTCGGTGGCGGGCTGGTGTCGGCCAGCATCGGCATTGCACTTTATCCGCTCGACGCCGATGAGCCGACACTCCTGGTCAGCCACGCCGACACCGCGCTCTACCGCGCCAAGGCCGAGGGCAAGGACACCTACCGTTACTTCGAGGCCTCGATGGGCGCCGAGGCGCGAGACCGGCGCGTGATGGAGCACGAACTGCGCCAGGCCATGGCGCGCGATGAGTTTCGCCTCGTCTACCAGCCACAAAAGGAGATCAGCAGCGGGCGGATGGTCGGGTTCGAAGCGCTGATCCGCTGGCGCCATCCGCAGCGCGGCGACGTGTCGCCGGCGACCTTCATCCCGGTGGCCGAAGACAGCGGCGTCATCATCCAGATCGGCGAATGGGTGCTGGCGACGGCCTGCGCCGAGGCTGCGCGCTGGAAGAACCCTCTCACCGTCGCGGTCAATGTCTCGGCGGTGCAGCTCCACAATCCGAATTTCAGCCGCAAGGTGCATGAAGTCCTGCTCGGCTCCGGCCTGACGCCCGGCAGGCTCGAACTCGAGATCACCGAAACGGCGCTGGTCAAGGACATGCCGCGCGCGCTGGCGACCTTGCGCCAGGTGAAGGCGCTTGGCGTGCGTGTGGCGATGGACGATTTCGGAACCGGCTACTCCTCGCTGTCCAATCTCCGCGCCTTCCCCTTCGACAAGATCAAGATCGACGGCTCATTCATCAAATCAGTCGACAGCAACGGCCAGGTGGCAGCCATCGTGCGCGCCGTTCTGGGGCTTGGCCGCGGTCTCGGCCTGCCGGTTTTGGCCGAGGGCGTCGAGACGCTGGGCGAGCTGAAATTCCTCGACGCCGAGGCCTGCGAGATCGGCCAGGGCTACTATCTAGGCCGGCCGAGCCCGATCGAGGCGTTCAGCGAACTGACCGGCGTCGCGGCGCCGGCGGCACAAGAGGACGCCAGCGTCAAACAACGCGGCGGCAGCATCTTGATGCTGCCGCCGGCGGCGGCCCTGCGCTCAGCCTAGAGCAATTTCAGGAAAAGTGTGAAACGGTTTTCCGTCCGAAATTGCGTCGAAACAAAAAAGTTAGCGCGGGTAGCCGTTTCGACGAAACGGTGAACCGCTCTAAGGGGCGAGTGCGGCCTCGACCAGGCGCTTGGCATCCGGTCCCGACCATTCCGCCGGTCCGTTCATATGCGCGACCAGGCAGCCTTCGCCATCGATCAGCATGGTGACGGGGAGGCCTAGCGCCAAGCCACGCGTCTTGACGTCGTTGAACAGCGCCAGCGTCGAATCGCGGTAGTAGCCGAGCGACCCGATGCCGATATCGGCGAGGAACTTCTTCGGCTTCACATCGTCGCCGGCATCGACATTGACCGCGACCACTTCGAAGGCATCGCTGCCCTTTTCCTTCTGCAGCGTATCGAGCGCCGGCATTTCGGCGCGGCAGGGCGCGCACCACGTCGCCCACAGGTTGAGCAGCACGGTCTTGCCGACATGATCGGCGATCGTCATCGGCTTGCCGTCTGGGCCGTTGAAGGCGAGGCTTTTCAGCGATTGCGGCGGATCGGCGGGCAGCAATGCCGCCACCTGGCCGGTGGCCGCGGCGGCAACCTTTTTGGCGCGGTCGCTCTTGGCGGCGCAGGCGACGTCGTCCTTGCTGTTGCCCGCGCCGGCCGCAGGTGCGCTGCCGGTGGCTGCGTTGTTGCCAGACCCGCTCTCGCTGACATATACCGCGACCACGCCGGCCAGCACCCCCGCCAGCAAAGCGGCGAGGATCAGGCGCGGGGCCGGGAAGTATCTGCTACCGTCTGCCATTTTCTAAGACTGCTCCGGAGCACGGGTTATAGCGATGAGCGACAAGAAGGCCAGCAACCAGATGTGGGGCGGACGTTTTGCCTCGGGTCCGGCCGCGATCATGGAAGCGATCAACGCGTCGATTTCGTTCGACCGCAAACTCTATGCGCAAGACATAAGAGGTTCGATCGCCCACAGCGAGATGCTGGCTGAAACGGGCATTATTTCGGCGGCCGATCAAGAAAAGATCGCTCACGGGCTGAACACGATCCTGAAAGAGATCGAGGCCGGCACGTTCGAGTTCTCGACCCGGCTGGAAGACATTCACATGAACATCGAGGCCCGCCTCGCCGATCTGATCGGCCCGGCCGCCGGCCGCCTGCACACGGCGCGGTCACGCAACGACCAGGTGGCGGTGGATCTCCGGCTCTGGGTCAAGGACGAGTGCTTTCGCGTCGCCGAGGCGCTGAAGGGGCTGATCTCAGCCTTGCTCGATCGCGCCGAGGAGCATGCGGCGACCGTGATGCCCGGCTTCACCCACATGCAGGCGGCGCAGCCGGTGACCTTCGGCCACCATTGCATGGCCTATGTCGAGATGTTTTCGCGCGACCTGTCGCGCGTCCGCGACGCCATCGAGCGGATGGATGAAAGCCCGCTCGGCGCGGCAGCGCTTGCCGGCACCAGTTTTCCGATCGATCGCCACAAGACCGCCAAGGCGCTCGGCTTCCGCGAGCCGATGCGCAATTCGTTGGACAGCGTCTCCGACCGCGATTTCGCGCTGGAGTTTTTGAGCCTGGTGGCGATCTCCGCCACGCATCTGTCGCGGCTCGCCGAAGAAATCATCATCTGGTCGACGCCGCAATTCGGCTTTGTCAGACTGTCGGACAGTTTCTCCACCGGCTCCTCAATCATGCCGCAGAAGAAGAACCCGGACGCCGCCGAACTGGTGCGCGGCAAGACCGGCCGCGTCACCGGCCATCTCGTCGGGCTGCTGACCGTGATGAAGGGCATGCCGCTGACCTACGGCAAGGACATGCAGGAAGACAAGGAATCGGTCTTCGACGCTGCCGAAACACTCGATTTGATGCTGGCTGCGATGACGGGCATGGTGCGCGACATGACGGTCAATGCCGCCGCCATGAAAAAAGCCGCCGGCTCGGGCCACGCGACCGCGACCGACCTCGCCGACTGGCTGGTGCGCGCGCTGGGCCTTCCCTTCCGTGAGGCACACCATGTCACCGGCCGCGCGGTGGCGGTGGCCGAAGAGAAGAAGGTGAGCCTTGAAAAGCTGTCGCTGGAAGATCTGCAGTCGATCAACCCCGGCATCACGGCAGACATCTTCTCGGTTCTGGCGGTGCAGAATTCGGTGAAGAGCCGCACCAGTTTCGGCGGCACGGCGCCGTCGGAGGTCAGGAAGCAGATCCGCAGCTGGAAAAAGCGCATCGCCAAGGCATGATGCCGGGGTGCAATGCGCCTAAAACTCGGTTAAAAGCGCAGCACATAAAGTTTCGGACGGATGGATCGATGACCGCAAGCAGGATTTTGGTGACGCTGACGCTGCTGACGGCGATGGCTGCCGTGACCGCTTGCGGCCGTAAGGCCGGTCTCGACACGCCCTATGAAGCGGCCGTCCAGGCCCGCAAGGACGCCGAGCGCGCCAAACAGCCGGTGCCGCCGGAGCCGGAAAAACCGGTCGTGGACAAGAAATTCATCCTCGACCCGCTGATCTAGAGCCGATGAGACCGGCTTGGTCTTTCTGACCAGGTCTCGTGCTAACCAGGTCTCGTGCTCCAACTTCCGGAAACACTCTCGTGAACCATTTCGATTACCGCGACGGCGTGCTCCATGCCGAGGACGTGGCGATACCAGACATCGCCGCAAGCGTCGGCACGCCGTTCTATTGTTATTCGGCGGCAACCTTGACGAGGCACTACCGGGTGTTCTCCGGGGCCTTTGCCGGGCTCGACACGCTGGTCTGTTACGCCTTGAAGGCGAATTCCAACCAGGCGGTGCTGCGGACGCTGGCAAAGCTCGGCGCCGGCGCCGATACCGTCTCGGAAGGCGAAATGCGCCGCGCGCTCGCCGCCGGAATCCCGGCCAACAAGATCGTGTTTTCCGGTGTCGGCAAGACCGCGCGCGAGATGGATTTCGCGCTCGAGGCCGGCATTCTCTGTTTCAATGTCGAATCCGAGCCGGAGCTTGAATTGCTGTCGGCCCGCGCCACCGCGCTCGGCAAGGTGGCGCCGGTGTCGCTGCGCATCAACCCGGATGTCGACGCCAGGACGCACAGGAAGATCTCCACCGGCAAGGCCGAGAACAAGTTCGGCATTCCCTGGCAACGGGCGCGCCAGGTCTATGCCCGCGCGGCCGGTTTGCCGGGCACCAAGCCCATCGGCATCGATACCCATATCGGCAGCCAGATCACCGAGTTGCAGCCCTTTGACGATGCTTTCGCGCTTCTGGCGGAACTGGTCGGCGCGCTGCGCGCCGATGGCCACGCCGTCGAGCATGTCGATCTCGGCGGCGGCCTCGGCATCCCCTACCGCACCGACAACAGCCCGCCGCCTCTGCCCGATGCCTATGCCGAGATCGTCAGGAAGCACCTGACAAAGCTTGGAGTGAAGGTGATGTTCGAGCCGGGCCGGCTGATCGTCGGCAATGCCGGCATCCTGGTCTCGGAAGCGATCTTCGTGAAGGAAGGCGACGCCAAGAACTTCCTCGTCGTCGACGCCGCCATGAACGATCTGATCCGGCCGACGCTCTACGATGCCTTCCACGACATCAAGCCGGTGGTGCAGCCGCCGGCCGACACGCCGCGCATGGCGGTCGACGTCGTCGGCCCGGTCTGCGAGACCGGCGACTATCTCGGCCTCGACCGTGACTTGCCCCGGCTCAAGTCTGGCGACCTCATTGCCGTCACCACCGCCGGCGCCTATGGCGCGGTGCAATCCGGCACCTACAACACCCGCCTACTTGTGCCTGAGGTTCTGGTCGACGGCGACCGTTTCCATGTCGTACGCCGGCGCCAGACCTATGACGAGCTTATCGGCCTGGATTCGGTGCCCGACTGGCTTGCATAGGAGCCGCCACGGCGGCTGCGCTACAGCCGGTTTTGGATGAGCATCCTTGTGTCGGCGATCCTGTCCTCGTCGCGGCGGTAGAACGTCCATTGCTTGATGCGCTTGGGCCGCAGCAGGCCGGCCTGGGTAAGCACGCGCATATGTTCGGAGAGCGTCGCCTGAGTAATGCCGAGCTTCTCCGCGATCAGCAGCGCGCAAACGCCGTCCTCGACCAGATCGCCGTCTGCCTGGGCCGGGAAATGGGCCTGCGGATCCTTCAGCCAGTCGAGGATCTGCAGCCTGCGTTCATTGGCGATCGCCTTGAAGACATCAACCTCTTGCATTTAGCCATTTTGCCAAGTTACTAATTGCTGTCAATCCCAAGGAGATGGTCATGACGAACGGCAACACCGTCACGCGCGAACGCATTGCCGCGATGGAACCGCGCATCCGCCGCTATATCAGGCACACGCCGGTGCTGCGCGTCGACATGGCCGATTTCGACCGGCCGCCGCTGGCGGTCGACCTCAAGCTCGAATGCCTGCAGCATTCCGGTTCGTTCAAGGCGCGCGGCGCCTTCACCAATCTGCTCGAACGGCCGGTGCCTGCGGCCGGCGTGGTTGCGGCTTCGGGCGGCAATCACGGCGCCGCAGTCGCCTATGCCGCCATGCGGCTTGGCCACAAGGCGACGATCTTCGTTCCCGAAGTCAGCCCGGCGGCCAAGCTGCAGCGCATCCGCGGCTACGGCGCCGAACTGATCGTCGGCGGCGCCCGCTATGCCGAGGCGCTGGCCGCCAGCGAGGCTTTTGCCGAAAAGACCGGCGCGCTGCAGATCCATGCCTTCAACCAGGAGGAAACATTGGTCGGCCAAGGCACGCTCGGCCTCGAAATCGAAACCGATCTGCCCGACATCGACACGCTGCTGGTCGCTGTCGGCGGCGGCGGCCTGATCGGCGGCATCGCCGCCTGGTTTGCCGGCCGCATCAGGATCATCGCCATCGAGCCCGAAGGCGCGCCGACGCTGCATCGCGCCTTCGAAGCCGGCCACCCCGTCGATGCGCCCGCCGAAGGCGTTGCCGCCGATTCGCTGGCGCCCAAACGCGTCGGCGAGATGATGTTCCCGATCGCCGAGGCTTTTGTCGAGCGCTCCATTCTGGTCACCGACGACGCCATCATTGCCGCGCAGAAGGCGCTGTGGGAGCGGGTGCGGATCATCGCCGAGCCGGGTGGCGCCGCAGCCTTTGCGGCTCTCTTGTCCGGCCGCTACACACCGGCGCGGGGCGAGCGGATTGCCGTCCTTGTCTGCGGCTCGAATACCGATCCGGCGAAATTCTAAACCTTGCTTCGACTGAAGTGGGACGCAAACCCGTCAAAGCTTTTCAAGTTTTCCGGAACCGCCTCGCCTTTGCCGTGTTTGCTGGTAAACTTCTGCTTGTTGAGTCCGGGCTATCCCGCCCGGGCAGGAAGGGCCGATGACGGAACGCCCCATTTCCAGTGGCGATCGCAGCCTGGCCGGGCGGCTTGCCCTGAGCCGGCTGGCGACACGGGTCTCGATGACGGTCGAGCGCGGCTGGCCGCTGCTTCTGCCGCTGCTCATCATCGCCAGCCTGTTTCTCAGCCTCTCCTGGCTCGGCCTTTTCCCCCGGCTGCCTGACATTGCGCGCATTATCCTGGTCACTGCGTTCGGTATTGCCACGCTGGCGGCGCTCTATCCGCTGCGTTTCTTCAAGCTTCCATCCGCCGCTGAAATCGACCGCCGTATCGAGGCCGCCAACCAGCTGCAGCACAGCCCGGTGCTGGTGCAGACCGACCGTCCCAGCGGCAAGGAAAGCATCTTTTCCCAGGCGTTGTGGCGCGAACACCAAAAGCGCATGGCCGATAAGCTCGGCAGCCTTGGCGCCGACCTGCCGCGTACCCGCGTGCCGGAGCGCGATCCGTGGGCATTGCGTGCCGTGGCGGCGCTGCTGTTGGTCACCGCTTTTGCCTTTTCCTTCGGACCGTCCGGCGGCAGGCTGTCCGATGGTTTCAGTGCCCATGCGGCGCGCGACATCGTACCGCCGCGCATCGATGCCTGGGTGACCCCGCCGGCCTATACCGGCAAGCCGCCCATCTTCTTGACCGCGCCAGTCATCGATGGCAACGCCAAGCAGGCGGTTGCCACCTTCACCGTGCCGCAAGGCAGCGACGTCTCGCTGCGCGTGACCGGCGGCTCCGGCGAGGAAACGCTAAGCTTTGCCGACAAGGGCGGCAATGCTCGCGCCATCGACCCGTCGGGACCACAGGTGGCGGCCGTCAAGGCAGCGGCGGTCAACCCCGCGACCCCCAAGCTGCGCCAGTTCACCGGCAAGCTGACCGCCGACGGGACACTGACGCTGAAGTCGGGCGAAGCCGATCTCGGTCGCTGGGCCTTCGCGGTGATCCCCGACAAGCCGCCGACGATCCGCTTCGTCGGCGAGCCCAAGCGCGCCGTCAACGGCGCCTTCGAGCTCAACTACCAGATCGACGACGACTATGGCGCGGCCACCGCCAAGGCGGTTTTCGCGCTGGCCGATCCGGCGGCGCCCGATGCGCATCCGCTCTACGGCCCGCCTGACCTGCCGCTGGCGCTGCCGCGCCGCGGCGGCAAGGCGAACGCCGCCAAGACCACCAAGGACCTCACCGAGCACGTCTGGGCCGGCGCCAGCATCAAGCTGTCGCTTGTCGCCACCGACGATGCCGGACACACCGCGACCAGCGAAACCAAGACTATTGTGATGCCGGAGCGGCCCTTCGCCAACCCGCTGGCGCGGGCCGTGGTCGAGCAGCGCCGCCTACTGGCGCTCGACGCCAATGCCAAGCCGCGCGTGCTCGACCTGATGGACGCCATCACGCTGCGGCCCGAGGACACGTTCGACAACATGTCGCATTACCTCGCCATCATGAGCGCCCGCAGCCGGCTGAAGATGTCGGACAGCGACGATCAGTTGCGCAACGAGGTTGCCTATCTCTGGGAAATCGCGCTCGGCATCGAGGAAGGCAATCTCTCGTCCGCCGAAAAGCGGCTCCGCCAAGCCCAGCAGGCGCTGCAGGACGCCATCAAGCGCGGCGCCAGCGACGAAGAGATCGAAAAGGCGATGAAGGAACTGCGCGAGGCGATGAACGAATTCCTGCAGGAATTCGCCGAGCGCGCCAAGCAGAACCCGAACGCGCCGCAGATGCAACAGAATGGTCGCGAGCTGCGTCAGAGTGATATCGACCGCATGATGGACCAGATCGAGAACCTGGCGAAGTCGGGCGACCGCGACAAGGCGCAGGAGCTGCTGTCGCAGCTGGAAAACATGATGAACAACCTGCAGGCCGGCCGTCAGCAGCAGGGCGGCGAGCAGGACAGCGAGATGCGCCAGCAGATGGACAAGCTGGGCGAGATCATGCGCCGCCAGCAGGAGATGATGAACGACACCTACCGCATGGACCAGATGCAGCGCGGAGATAATCAGCAGCCCGGCGAAGGCAATGGCGACGACCCGGACCAGCCGGGCGTCGGCAAGGATCGCGATCCTCTCGCCCGGCCGAAGTCGATGACACCGCAGGAATTCGCCGATGCGATGAAGCAGCTGCAGGAAGGCCAGGGCCAGTTGCAGAGCGAACTCGACAAGCTGAAGAAGGGCTTGGAAGGCATGGGCATGCAACCCAATGAGGGGTTTGGCGACGCTGGCAAATCCATGGGCAATGCCGAAAAGTCGCTTGGCGAAGGCGAAGGCGACCAAGCAGTCGGCCACCAGGGTCGCGCGCTGGAAGCGCTGCGCAAGGGCGCCAAGGAGATGATGAAGCAGCTGCAGGCGATGCAGGGGGACCAGGGCGGCAGCCAGGAAGGCGGCCGCCAACAGGACGCCGGCCGCGATCCGCTGGGCCGACCGCGCGCCAGCCGCGGACCCGATTTCGGCGATTCGGTGAAGGTGCCCGACGAGATCGACGTGCAGCGCGCCCGCCAGATTCTCGAGGCGATTCGCAAGCGGCTCGGCAACGCGCTCAGCCCCGACATCGAGCGCAGCTACCTCGAGCGGCTGCTGGAGCTGAAGTAGCCTCCAAGGCAACATCCGTCGAACTGAATGGTATCAGCGCCATGCCGAAACTCGGTGCCGTCACGCCCATCCTGCGCATCTTCGACATCGCCAAGGCACGCGAATTCTATGTCGACTTTCTCGGCTTCAAGGTCGAGTTCGAGCACCGCTTCGACGACAATGCGCCGCTCTACATGGGTGTAATCCGCGACGGCTGTGTCCTGCATCTGAGCGAACATCATGGCGACGGCGCGCCGGGTATAGCCATGCGCATCAAGGTCGAGGACATCGCGGCATTGCATCGCGAACTGATCGGCAAGAGATACCGCTACGCCCGGCCGGGCCTCGAAACCACGTCGTGGCAGACCCGTGAAGTGTCGGTCGGCGACCCCTTCGGCAATCGCCTGCATTTCTACGAGGATGCAACAGACTAAGCCGGCCGGTTGACGAACGCCTCGCGGATCGCCTCCTGCATGCCGTCGATAGCTTCGCCTGAGGCATTTGGGCTGCGGTGCATCACCACATTCGAGGAATCGATATGGCCGAACCCGTCAGCGGCGGTGAGTTCACGACAGCCATCCGGAATATTGCTGTGCGAGATCGGCGCGATCGCCAGGCCAGAGGTGACGGCGAGCTTCAGGCCGCCGGTGGTGTCGCTGGTATAGGCGACACGGTAGGCCAGCCCACGCTGCTCAAGCGATTTGATGGCAAAGTCCTTGCACCAGCCGGCCCGGTTGTAGAGCGCGATCGGCACCGGCCGCTCCTCATGCATGTGATGCAGGCTCGATGTCACCCACACGGTCGGATCGTGCATCAGCACCTCGCCGCCGGAAGGATCCTGCCATTCGAACACCACGGCGAGGTCGAGTTCACCGGCCGCCAACGCTGCCAGCTGGGCGCCCGAATGTGCATAGCGCACGGTGACCTCGACCTTGGTGTGACGCTTCGAGAAGGCGCCGAGCGCGCGCGACAGGATGGCGTGACCATATTCCTCGGGAATGCCGATGCGCACAGGCCCGCCAAGCGGTGCCGCCGCCATCGATGCCGCCGTCTCGTCGAGCAGAGAGACGATGCGGCGGGCATTGACGATCAGCTCGCCGCCACGGCGCGTCAGCGCCACGCCGCGCGAGCCGCGTTCGAACAGGCTGTCGCCGACCAGCTCCTCGAGCTTCTTCATCTGCATCGACACCGCCGACTGGGTGCGCCCGGCCTGCTCCGCCGCCCGGGTGAAATTGCCCGCTTCGGCAATGGCGACGAAGGTGCGCAGGAGATCGCTGTCGAGGGGTGGCCGCATCGAATCCGTCATAAGCAAATTTGATCGCTGGTATCATTCCAATTCGTTTGCAACATGTCAAACGCCCCAGCATAGTCCGCTCGCCCATTGGATATGCCGCCGCGAAATCGGCTGCGGACCAATCAAAGAGTCCTCACTCATACCCGCTGCCCGAAACGGTAGCGGGTTCTTTTTACCCCATGGCCGGGCGGCTGCGGGCAGTTAAGGCAAGGGCCGGCAGAACAACATGCGCAACCGGATCGTTCTCGGCATCATCAGCCTGTGCCTTGGCGTGCTGGTGTTCTCGCTCCAGGACCCGCTGGTCAAGGCGGTGTCGGCCGGCTATCCCGTGACCGAGGTGATGTGGATCCGCTCGATCGTCGCTTTGCCGATCCTGATCTTTCTCGTTCGCGCCGACGTCGGCCTGCGGGCCATCGCCTCGAAGCGGTTCGGCCTGCTGACGATACGCGCCTTCATCCAGTTCTCCTCCTATACGGTTTACTATCTGGCGATCGCTGCCTTGCCGCTCGCCGACGCGGTGGCGCTCTATTTCATGGCGCCCCTGTTCATCATGGCGATAGCCGGGCCCTATCTCGGCGAGCGGGTATCCTGGCAGGCTCTCGCCACCGTGCTGATCGGCATGCTGGGCGTGGTCGTGATGCTGCGCCCGGGCGCCGGCCTGTTCGACTGGGCGGCGCTGCTTTCGTTGGGCTCGGCTTTGCTCTACGGCTTTTCACAGCTGATGGCGCGCAAGATCGGCGACACCGAATCCTCCACCGTCATGGCCTTCTACCAGAACGGCGCCTATCTGGTCGGCGCCGCTGCGGTTGCCGGCACATTCTGGCTTGCCGGCATAACCCATGCTGTCCACCCCAGCCTCGAATTCCTGGTGCGGCCGTGGGTCTGGCCGACGACCCCGGATTTCCTCAAGATGGCGGCCTGCGGCTTCGTCGCTTCGGCCGGCATGATTCTGCTGTCGCAGGCCTACAGGCTGGCGCCCGCCAACCGCGTCGCCACCTTCGAATACACCGGGATTATCTGGTCGCCGCTGTGGGGCTTCCTGTTCTTCGACGAGGTGCCGCGCTCGACCACCGCCATCGGTGCGGCGCTGATCATCGGCGCCGGTCTGCTGGCGCTCAACACCGAACGGCGCCGGAGCGCTGCGCCTGTCCTCGCCGCGTCTCAGGATGCCGCCTGAAGCGTGTCAGGCGAAGCAGTCGAGCGCCTGGTCGACCCGCGAGCGGATTTCGGCCAGCGTGAAAGGCTTTTGCACGACGTCGATAATGATGCCGTTCAATTCCTCGGCGCGCTCGCGCTGGTCGGCATAGCCGGTCATCAGCAGGATCTTCATGTCAGGGAAAAGCCTGGCTGCGGCGATCGCCATCTCGATGCCATCCATTTCCGGCATGCGGATATCGGAGACGACGAGGTCGTAACCGCCGCCTGCAGCACTGACCATCGCCAGCCCCTGCGCGCCGTCGGCGGCGATATCGATCGAGTGCCCGGCGCGTTCGAGCGCGCGGGCGGCGAGGGTGCGGACGGACTCATCGTCCTCGACGATCAGAAGCTTTGCCATGGGCCGGAATTTGGCGGGCAAAAGTTGACTTTTTCTGAAAATTTGAAGCGTCGGGGGCCTTTTCTCAGGCATCGCCTTTGACGACACCGACAAACGGCAGTTCGCGAAAAGCGTGAGCGACGTCCATGCCGTAGCCGACGACGAAGTAATCGGGACAGTCGAAGCCGACATAGTCGGCGTTCAGCTCGGTCTGGCGGCGCATGCGCTTGTCCAACAGCACCGCGATGGCGCAGCTTTTGGCGCCGCGCGACAGCATCAGGTTGCGGGTGAAGGAGAGCGTCTTGCCCGACTCCAGGATATCGTCGATCAGCAGCACGTCGCGGCCGGCGACCTCATTGTCGATGTCGCGCAGCACCCTCACCTCGCCGCTGGTGGTGCCGGCGCCATAGCTGGAAATGAAGATGAACTCGACCTCGGGCGACAGCCCGACATCGTGCATGGCGCGGATCAAATCGGCGGCGAAGATGAACGAGCCCTTCAGCACCGAAATCACCAGCAGGTCGTGATAGTCGTGCTCGGCGATCTCCTTGGCGAGTTCGAGATTGCGCCGCGCGATCGCGGACGCCGAAAACAGGACCTCGATGTCCTTGCCGCGCACAACTGGCATCAACAACCTTTCCAGAGAACCGACTAGCCGGCGAAGGTGACCGCCACGGCCTTGACGCCGTTTCTAGGCACATCGAGGCGGCTGGAAAAGCCGAATCTTTCGCCGGGCGCCAGAGAACGGTTGGATGTCCCCAGAGTATAACGGGTGATGCGGCTGTCATTGCCGGTGACACGTATCTCCAGCGGCGGCAATTGTCCCGCCTTCAAACCGTCATTGACGGCCTCGCCATCCACGAACAGCACCGGGGCGGGTCCTGAGGCGTCGACACGCGACGTGACGCCGGCAATGCTGAGTACGGCGCCCTCCGGCTGTTCGACTGACCAGAACGGCGTCTGGCGCACCAGCGCATGGCCACCCGAGACCCAGAAGGCGGCAAGCGCCGCACCGATGCCGGCAATCCAGAAGATCGGCCCGCCACGCGATGCCGGCCGCCCGGCTGACGCATCTGATTTGCGCAGCATCTCCATGCCTTCCATCGACGGCGTCGCGATGTCGCGCGCCGGCGTCGGCATGGCTTCTATCAGTGGGATCAGCTGCGGCAGCACCTCATAATCCGCATCGACGATGTCGGTCGCCACAGGACGCGATTCCGGTGCGACACTTGTCCCGGTCATGATTTCGCCGGAAACCGGGCGCGCGGTTCGTTGCTCAGCCATCATGGCCCCGCTGTTGCCTTTTCGTTTCTTTTGCGTAAATGGAAATGGTTAACGCTTCCCCACCGGAACCCTTGTGACGCATTCAAAAACAGAGAAAATTAACCGACGGTTAACCATGGCGGCCGATGGTCGTTGGACAGAAAGGGTTGGCACGCCGCCGCCACACACCTCAGGTCGTCGCACGTGATCCGCTTCGAAAATGTCGGCCTTCGCTATGGCATGGGTCCGGAAATCCTCCGCGACATCTCCCTGCACATTCCGGAGAGCTCCTTCCAGTTCCTGAGCGGGCCCTCGGGCGCCGGCAAGACGACGCTGCTGCGCCTTCTGTTCATGTCGCTGAAGCCGACACGCGGGCTGATCACCATCTTCGGCAAGGACCGCTCGCGCATCTCGCGCGCTGAACTGCCGCATCTCAGGCGCCGCATCGGCGTGGTGTTCCAGGATTTCCGCCTGCTCGACCACATGACCACCTATGAGAATGTCGCTCTGCCGCTGCGCGTGCGCGGCCGCGAGGAAGCGAGCTACCGCACCGACGTCACCGAACTTTTGAAATGGGTCGGCCTGGGCGAGCGCATGCATGTGCTGCCGCCGGTCCTTTCGGGCGGCGAAAAGCAGCGCGCGGCAATCGCTCGGGCCTTGATCGAACAGCCCGAAATCCTGCTTGCCGACGAGCCGACCGGCAATGTCGACCCGCCGCTGGCGCGCCGGTTGCTCAGGCTGTTCATTGAGCTCAACCGGCTCGGCACCGCGGTGGTGATCGCCACTCACGATCTCGGCCTGATGGAGCAGGTCGACGCGCGCCGCATGATCCTGGCCGGCGGAAGGCTGGATATTTATGACTGAGCTATCGGCCGAACAGCTGCATGAAGACGCCGCCGAGCCCGCAACGACGACGCAGCGCGTCCAGCGCCGCATGGCGCCGATCGTGCCGGCGCAGAATATTGCCGGCCGCGCCTTGGTGCTGGTCATCGCCATCATGACCTTCCTGTCCTGCCTGACTTTCGGCGCCGTCACGCTGGTGCGCGACACTGCCTCGGTCTGGGAAAACCAGATCTCGCGCGAGGCGACGATTCAGATCAAGCCGGTCGACGGCCTCGACATGGAGGCAGCCCTTGCCCAGGCCTCGCAGATCGTCGGCGAATTCCCCGGCGTGAAGGAAACCCGGATCATCGATCGCGACGCCACCGCGCGCCTTTTGGAGCCATGGCTGGGCTCGGGCCTGAATATCGACGAATTGCCGGTGCCGCGCCTGATCATCGTCACCATCGACGAGACCAGCCCGCCCGACTTCAGCGCCATCCGTGCGGCGCTCACGCCCAAGCTGCCGAGTGCTTCGCTCGACGATCACCGTACATGGGTCGACCGGCTGGTCGCCATGGCCCGCACCACGGTCACCATCGGCATCGCCGTGCTGGTCCTGATGCTGTCGGCGACGGTGCTGACCGTAGTGTTTGCGACGCGCGGCGCCATGGCGGGTAACGGCCATATCATCGAAGTGCTGCATTTCGTCGGCGCCGAGGCGCGCTTCATCGCGCGCGAATTCCGCTGGCATTTCCTGGTCACCGGGATGAAGGGCGCAGCCGCCGGCGGCGCAGCCGCGATCCTGGTTTTCATCGTCTTTTCCTGGTGGTCGTCGCGCAACATGGCAACGCCGCAGGCCGACCAGGCCACCGCTTTGTTCGGCAATTTCGCCATCGGATCGGCAGGCTATCTCGGCGTCGGCCTGATGGTGCTGGTGATCGGCGGACTGACGGCGGCGACCTCGCACGCCACCGTCGTCGCCTATCTCAGCGACATCGATGTCCGCCAGCCGGATGCGGGGTGAACCGTGAGGGCAGAAGCGAAAACAGTTCGGGGGCAAGGACAGGAATGGAAGGGACGATCACGGATCGAAAACCGACGTAACGCAATGTGCGCTTTTTTCCTTACCAAAAAGGCATTTCAGGATTAACCATAGGATGATGAACGCGCGGGAGTCGACCGGAACGGCTGGACAGATGCCAGTGGTGCGTTCGCGTGTGCGCACCGGGCTGGGCCGTTTGCGCACCGCCCTGCGTCTCGCCTCCCTCTGTCTACTGCTGCTGGTGGCCCTGTTTGCCGGTGGCTTCGGCTGGTTCGCCAGCAAGGTCAGCCACATGACGACCCCGACCAACCCGGCCAAGGCCGATGCGATCATCGTCTTGACCGGCGGTCAGGCCCGCCTCGACGCAGCACTCGATCTGCTTGCCTCCGGCAAGGGCGAGCGGCTGCTGATCTCAGGCGTGCATCCCTCTGCCAGCCGCCGCCAATTGCAGGCTGCTACCGGCGGCGACAAGGCGCTGTTTTCCTGCTGTGTCGACATCGACCGCGCCGCGCTCGACACGATCGGCAATGCCGAGGAAAGCGCTAAATGGGTGGAGAGCCACGCCTATGGCAGCGTCATCCTCGTCACCAACAATTACCACATGCCGCGCAGCCTGCTCGAGATGGGCCGCCTGCTGCATGGCGCCAGGCTTGAACCCTATCCGGTGGTCAACACCAATCTGGACAATGGCGACTGGCTGACCAAGCCGGAAGCGCTACGCGTGCTTCTGACCGAATACAGCAAATACCTGCTGGCGCTGGCGCGCGGCGTCGTCCCGGTCCGCCAGACCGCCGACAGCGTCGCACTGGCCGAGGTTTCGACCGCCAAGGACTAAAGCAATTCCAGGAAAAGTGTGTAGCGGTTTTCCCGGGAAAAGCACGTACGCTTTCCCTTGGGAATTGCGTCCAAACAGACGACTCTGACGGCGCTCGATTACCCCTTGGCCGTGCCGTCTTCCGCGCCACGCAGCCGCGCAATCTCCTGTTCGAGGCTTTCAATCCGCTTGTCGCGTTCGGCGAGTGCGGCCGCGACATCGGCGGCCTCGAATCGCTGCGGAATGTGTTGCGGGCAATTGGCATCCCAGGCCGAGACGGTGAACAGGATGACCTGCTCGGGGCGCGCCTTGTAGTCCTGCGGCATCAGCCTTGCCAGAAGCTCGGCATCGTCCTCGACGACGCGCGCCGTGCCCCAGATCTTGACGCGCTGGCGATGCGCATAGTCGATCAGGAACAGGAATGCCTGGTTGTTGTCGGCGAGATTCCCCTGTGTGATGAACTGCCTGTTCCCGGAGAAATCGGCAAAGCCGATGGTCTTCTCGTCCAGCACCTTGAGGAAGCCAGCTGGCCCGCCGCGATGCTGGATATAGGGCTGACCCTCGCCATTTGCCGTCGACAGGAAGACGCTGGTCTGCGCCGCGATGAAGTCGGCGAGGTCGGGCGTGATATGGGCGCGCCATCCGCCGCGCTCCTCGGCGCTGGCATAGCCCTTGCGCGAACCTTTGCGGGTCTGGATCGCCTTGACCGTCGGCGTGAAGGCGACATCGCTGGTGAAAGTATGTGCATTCATGGAAGCCTCCGCGAGACCGAAACACGGCCATTGTACGCGAAGAAGTAGGTCCTTCCATGTTTTGGATGTAGATGGCATAGTTGCAAGCTATCCTCCCAATTTCCGGAAGAAGCTATGGATCGGCTCGAAGCCATGTCGCTGTTCGTCGCCGCGGTAGAAGCGGGCAGCCTTTCCGCTGCCGGCCGCCATTTCGGCATTCCACTGGCAACGGTCAGCCGCAAGGTTTCCGACCTCGAGAAGCACCTTCAGGCGCGCCTGCTGAACCGTTCGACCCGGCAGCTCACGCTGACCGATGCCGGCCAGGCCTATCTCGCCGCCTGCCGCCGCATCCTCGGCGAGGTCGGCGAAGCCGAACGCACCGCTGCCGGCGAATACAGCACGCCGACCGGCGACCTGTTCATCACCGCGCCGGTCGTCTTTGGTCGCCTGCACGTGCTGCCTGTCGTCACCGAATTCCTGGCGGCTTATCCTCAAGTCAACATTCGCCTGACGCTGGCTGACCGGATAACCCAACTGGCGGAGGAACATCTCGACCTTGCCATCCGCATCGGCGAGCTTGCGCCTTCGAGCCTCGTTGCCATCCGCGTCGGCGCGATCCGTCGCGTCGTGTGCGCCAGCCCCGCCTATATCGCCGCGCATGGCATGCCGCGGACGCCGGACGATATGGCCGCGCATGAATGCATCAGTTTCGAAGGGCCTGCAGCGCTCGCCAGCTGGAGCTTTGCCGGCGACAAGGGCGAACTGATCGTGCCGATCCACTCACGGCTGCGCGTCAACACGGCAGAAGCTGCAATCGATGCCGCGATTGCAGGCGCCGGGATGACGCGGGTGCTCTCCTACCAGATCGCGGACGCAGTACGTTCCGGCGTGCTCGTCCCGGTCTTGCGACCCTTCGAGCCGCAGCCGTGGCCGGTGAGCCTCGTCCATGCCGGCCAAGGCCTGCTGGCGGTGAAACTCAGGGCGTTCCTCGATTTCGCCGCTCCGCGGCTGAAGCAGCGGCTATTGCAGGCGACGTGGTGAGTTGAGACTGGCTTGAGTCAGTGGCGAGCCGGCCTATGTCAGGCCATTGCGGCGTTTCCTTTTTGCCCGCGCTTGGTGTAACCAACGCACACCTCCTCAACGGGCCCTTCCCCGCATGCTCTATATCCGCTCGCTGGCGTTCAACTTCGTCTTCTATGTCAATCTGATCGTCCAGATGGTCCTCTGGACCCCTTACTACTTCCTCTCGCCACGCCATCGCGCCTGGTTCGTGCCGAAATTCTGGTCGCGCACCAGCCTGTGGCTCTACGACAAGATCGCCGGCACCAGGAGCGACATCACCGGCGTCGAGAACCTGCCGGAGGGCTCTTTCATCCTGGCGCCGAAACACCAGTCGTTTTGGGACGCGATCGCTTTCTTTCCCTTCCTCCACGATCCGCTTTATATCCTGAAGCGCGAGCTGACCTGGATCCCCTTCTTCGGCTGGTACATCCTGAAGATGCGGATGATCCCGGTTCACCGCGGCAGCCGCTCCAAGGCGTTGAAGCAGGTCGTTGCATCGACAAAGCAGGAGATGGCGCGCAATCCGCGCCAGCTGATTATCTACCCCGAAGGCACGCGCCGAGCGCCAGGCGACGAGCCGGCTTACAAATACGGCATTGTCGAGCTCTATACGCAGCTTGGCGTCCCGGTGGTACCGGTCGCCCATGTCGCCGGCCTCTATTGGCCTCGCCGCAAATTCTTGCGCTTTCCCGGCACCATCAAGGCCCGCTTCCTGCCGCCGATTCCGCCCGGGCTCGGCAAGGACGAATTCATGGACCGGCTGATCGGCGATACGGAAGTCGCCTGCGACCAGCTGCTGATTGAGGCATCGCAGGCTCCTAACCCGCCGCAAATGCCGCCGACGGCGGTCAAGCGGCTGGCCGAACTCGCCGCGGCCGCCAAAGCAATTCCAGGAAAAGTGTGAGCGGTTTTTTCCGTCCTGAATTGCGCCAAAACAAAAAAGACCAAAGCTTGATCTCTTCTGCGGGCCGGCTCAAGGCCACGCCGCCAGCGCCGTGGTCAGCACCAGCGTCGCCGCGAAGGCCAGATTGATGATCCGCGACGCCAGCGGCTGGCGCAGGGTGCGGGCGAAGGCCGCGCCGGCCAGCAGCCACAGCATATGGATGGCTACGATCATCAGGGTGAGAACCGCCAGCCTGGCCGGGATGCCGAGAGCATCGGCGCCGGCTGCGGTCGCGGAGCCAGCAAGGACCGCAGCAATCGCCACATAGGCTTTCGGGTTGGCAACGGCGAGCAGGAAGCCGCCGAGGAAGGTCGGCAGAACCGCGCTGCTGTCACGCGCGGCCAGCGGCGGCGCTGTCGCTATTCTGTAGGCGAGGTAGAGAATATAGGCGGCGGAAGCGACCGCCAGCACTGGCGCTACGCCCGGCATCGAGGTGAGGATAGCCTTGATGCCGGTGGCCACGACCAGCAGCACCGCGACCGTGCCTAAAATGATCCCCGATGTGTAGTGAAGCGAATTGCGCAGGCCGAAGGCGGCCCCTATCGCCGTGACGCTGATCGTCGCCGGGCCAGGACTGCCCATGACGACGGTTGCCGCCAGCACCAGCGCCAGCAATTGCTGCCAGGGCTGCGCCTGCGAAAGAATGTCTGCGGCCATGCTGCCTCTTCTCCACAATAATGGAGAACAGTGTGGCAAGGCGGACAGCCGTCGTCTTGAACGATCGTGCCGAACCTGCGCGGCTAGGCGCTGGCCTTGTCCAGCGCCACGAGATCCTCCGCGCTGAGCTTCAGCGATGCGGCGCGCACCAGGCTGTCGACCTGGTCCAGCGTCGTGGCGCTGGCGATCGGCGCGGTGATGCCGGGCTGCGCCATCACCCAGGCGAGTGCTACTTCCGCCTGCTTGGCCGAATGGCGCGCCGCCACAGTGTCGAGTGCGGCCAGAATGCGCATGCCGCGCGCATTGAGATAAGCCTTCACGCCGCCGCCGCGTTCACTTTTGCCGAGATCGGCCTCGCTACGGTATTTGCCGCTCAAAAACCCCTTGGCGAGGCTGAAATAGGTGATGACGCCGATATCCTCGGCCACGCACAGATCATGCAGCGGCCCGTCGAAGGATGAGCGGTCGTAGAGATTGTATTCCGGCTGCAGCACGCTGTAGCGCGGCAGCCCGCGCAGGCTGGCAACATCGAGCGCGGCGCGCAGCTGGCCGGCGTCAAGATTCGAGGCGCCGATATGGCGGACCTTGCCGGCAGCGAGCAGCTTCTGGTAGGCGCCGAGCGTCTCCTCATAAGGGGTTGTCGGGTCCGGCCAATGCGAGAGATAAAGGTCGATCACGTCGGTCTGCAATCGCTTGAGCGACGCCTCGACTGCCCTTTCGATATGGGCAGCGGACAGATCCTTCTTGCCTTGTCCCATATCCGAGCCGACTTTGGTGATGACGATGATCTTGTCACGGTTGCCGCGGCTTTTCATCCATTTGCCGATGATGGTCTCGGACTCGCCGCCCGCGTGGCCGGGCACCCAGCGCGAATAGGCATCGGCCGTATCGACAGCGTTGAGGCCGGCGTCGCCGAACCGGTCGAGCAGGTCGAAGGAGGTCTTCTCGTCCGCGGTCCAGCCGAAGACATTGCCGCCCAGGACCAGCGGCGCGATGGAAAGGTCGGTTTGACCGAGACGGCGTTTTTGCAAGACGGGGCTCCGTGGGCTGGCGGCGGGCGACCCGAATGCTCCGGGCCGCAGCTAAGCTAGGTCTCGCCGCGCCGAGGTCAAAGGCCTCAGCCAATTTTTCCAGCGGGCCAGCGCTTCACAAAGGCGCAAGAGCTTCGCCTGCAGGCTCGCCGTGGTCTACTGGCTCACGAGGCGATCCGCTTCGCCACCTCTTCCAGCCAGTGGTCGCTGATACCCAGCGCCGCGAGATGCTGCAGCGTGTTGAGCACATAGTCCTCGTTGTTTCCGGACTGGCCGACGGCGCCACGGATAACACCTGCCGCATGCGCGGGGTCGAGCCCGCCGGCATACTGCTCATGCTGGCGGTCGACGATATAGGCGACCGCTTTCACTCTCTCTCCCGCAGCCGCCCCATTCCCGTCGAGGCTGATATCGAGCACACGCTCGAGGTAGACGCTGGTCACCAATTCGCGCTCGCGCAGATAGGTCAGCACCTCATCGCGCAGCTCGCCGGGCACGCGAAAGGCCAGCCCGATGCAGGAGCCGCCACGGTCGAGGCCTAGCACCAGGCCCGGCCGCTCGCGCGTGCCGCGATGCACGAAGGAATAGACGCACAGCGACCGGCGGTAGCCGTAAAGCCGCGCGCGCCGTGTCTCGACATGGGCGAATCCCGGTCGCCAGATCAGCGAGCCGTAGCCAAAAACCCAAAAATCGCCCATATCGCCAAGCCTGATTGCACGAGAGTGACGCCGCCGCATCGGAATCGGTGCTCTTCTGTTCTTTTTGCTTGTTGCGTAAGCCACAGTCCACCCGCAACACGCCCGCGTTAATGAAAGCCGCAGCATGACGTCAAGTGACGAGCGTCCGTCGAAGTTTCGCCGCCGGCTGATGTGGCTCGCTGCCTTGGTCGTTATGCTGTTCGGCGTCTACAGCGCGGTCTGGTTCTATGTCGCCGGTCGCGTCAGCAGCGAAGCCGACAAGGCGGTGGCCTCGCTCAAGGACAAAGGCATCGAGGCCGGCTGCGCCAACCTCACCGTCAGCGGCTACCCCCTGCGTTTTGCCATCTCCTGTGACAATCTGGCTTACGAGGACGACGCCAGGAACGTTGCCGCCTCGGCAGGCAGCTTCAACTTCGTTGCAGAGCTCATCCGGCCTTTGTCGCCTGCCGCCGAGTTGCGTGGGCCGCTGCGCACCTCGGTGCCGGGGATGGCGCCGCTATGGATCGACTGGGACAATCTGCAGGCCAATGCCAAGCTCTCCTGGCCCCTGCCCCGGAGCATTTCGCTGCAGGCGGAGAGCTTGTCCGGCCAGACGGATCCGGCCGACGACACTGATCCGGTTTCACTGTTCAGCGCCGGAACCGCGGCGGGCGAGTTGCGACCCGACGGCCAGGACATCGGCTACGTCGGCAGCTTCACCGATCTTGAGATCGACGCCGACGCGATCGGGGGGCGCGTGCTGCCGCCGCTCGACGGCAGCGGCGACGCGACGCTGAAGAACGGCGTCGCGCTGATGAAGACGCAGGCCAGGAGCCTGCGCGGCCAGGCGGTCGACATCCACAAGCTCGATCTGTCGTCGCGAACCGCGCGCATCACCGTCTCCGGCCCGGTGTCGGTCGACGCCAACGGCCAGGTCAATGCCGACCTGACGATCAAGCTGCAGGATCCCAAAGCCGTGGCGGCAATTCTCGCCACCGCAATCCCCGAGCAGAAGAGCCAGATCGAGCAAGGCTTTGCCGGTCTGGCGCTGCTCGGCAACGAACCGTCGATGCCGCTCAAGGTGGTGAAGGGCAAGGTCTCGCTCGGCTTCATTCCGCTGGGCAAGATCAAGCCGCTCGATTAGAGCAATTCCAGGAAAAGTGTGAGCGGTTTTCCGTCCGGAATTGCGTTAAAACAAAGAGATAGAGCATGATCGCAAAGAGCGGGAACGGCTTTTGGGGAGAGATCATGCTCGAGCAAGCCGACGCATGAACCGACCGGTGAAACTGCTGAGCGTTGGCGCGCTGACGCTGGATACCATCCTGCGCGTCGAAACCCTGCCCACGCATCAGGGCAAGTTCATCGCCTCGGACGGCATCCAGATCGCCTCGGGCATGGCGACAAGTGCTGCCTGCGCCGCCCGCCGTCTCGGCGCCGAGGTGTTCCTGTGGGCAAGTGCAGGTGACGATGCCGTCGGCGACCAATTGCTGGCCGGCATCGAGGCCGAGGGCGTCGATTGCGACTTTGTCCGCCGCGTCGAAGGCGCCCGCTCGGCGCTGGCCGCGATCCTGGTCGACGCTCATGGCGAGCGCATCATCGTGCCCTTCTACGACCCAAAGGCGCAGGCCGACCCCGAGGCGGTGCCTGTCGCCGATCTTTCCGGCTTCGATGCCGTGCTGGTCGATGTGCGCTGGCCGGGCGCCGCCGCTCTTGCCTTGACCGCCGCGCGCGACGCCGGTTGCCCGGCAATCCTCGACGCCGACACGGCGCCGCTGGAGGTGCTGGAGCGTCTGTTGCCGCTGGCGTCGCACATCGTCGCTTCGGAGACGGCTGCACGCATCGTCTGCGGCCATGCGCTGGACCCCGAAACCGCCTGCGCCGACCTCGCCAGCCGCACAGACGCCTTTGTCGCGGTGACCGGCGGCGCCGCGGGAAGCTGGTGGCATGACCGGTCCGCCGGATGCGTGCGCCACATCGCGGCGCCGAAGATCAAGGCGGTCGACACGCTTGCCGCCGGCGACGTGTTTCACGGTGCCTTTGCCGTCGGGCTTGCCGAAGCCATGCCTATCGAGCAGGCCTTGCGCTTTGCCAGCGCGGCGGCCGCGCTCAAATGCCAGCGCTTCGGCGGCCGGCTGGGCGCGCCGGACCGGGCCGAGACAATGGCCATGGTCGCGGCGACCTGGCCCGTCTGAAACAGATTTAACTTTTCGCCGGGTGCTCGACCGCCTGCCGGCCGAAATCCGGCACGTCGATATCCTGGCCGGCCTCGATGATCGAACGGCGAACGGCCCGGGTGCGGGTGAACAGGTCGAACAGCTTGTCGCCGTCGCCCCAGCGGATCGCCCGCTGCAGCGAGGCGAGGTCCTCCGAAAAGCGCGCCAGCATTTCCAGGATGGCATCCTTGTTGTGCAGGCACACGTCGCGCCACATGGTCGGGTCGGAGGCGGCCAGACGGGTGAAGTCGCGGAAACCGGAAGCCGAATATTTGATCACTTCCGACTTGGTCACCGATTCCAGATCGTCGGCCGTGCCGACGATGTTGTAGGCAATGATGTGCGGAAGATGCGAAACGATGGCCAGCGTCATGTCATGATGCTGCGGGTCCATCGTGTCGATGTTGGAGCCGCAGCGCCGCCAGAATTCCGACAGCTTTTCCAGCGCGGCCGGATCGGTTCCCGGCAGCGGCGTGAAGATGCACCAGCGGTTTTCGAACAGCTCGGCGAAACCCGCATCCGGGCCCGATTTCTCCGTACCCGCCAGCGGGTGTCCCGGAATGAAGTGCACGCCGTCCGGCACATAGGGCTGCATTTGCGCAATGACGGAGGCCTTGGTCGAACCGACATCGGTGAGGATGGCGCCTTTTTTCAGCGCCGCTGCGATCTCTTGCGCCACCTCGCCCGACGACCCCACTGGCACCGAGACGATGATCAGGTCGGCGTCGCGGACCGCTTCCCTGGCGTAGGTGGTGTAGCTCTCGCCAAGACCGAGCTCCTTCGCCCGCGCCAGCGTGGCCGGGCTGCGCGTCGCGATGGCGACATGGCGGGCCAGGCCCTCGCGGCGGATGATGCGGGCCAGCGACGAGCCGATCAGGCCGATGCCGACCAGCGCGATCTTTTCAAACATCGGTGCTGTCATTGTTTCAGCTTTTCAGGAATGTCGTGAGGGCATCGATGACGCCGCGATTTGCTTCTTCGGTGCCGACGCTCATGCGCAGCGCATTGGGAAAGCCATAGCCGGTAACGCGCCGCAATATATAGCCGCGCTGGGTGAGGTAATCGTCCGCCGCCTCAGCCGAATGCCTCTTGTCGTCGGGAAAGTGGATGAGGACGAAATTGCCGACGCTGGGCGTCACGCGCAGCCCAAGCTTCGTCAGTTCTTCATTCAGCCAGATAAGCCAGGTCTCGTTGTGCAACGAACTGCGCTCGACATGGGCGCGGTCGCGGATGGCGGCAATGCCGGCCTCGATCGCTGTTGCGTTGACGTTGAAAGGGCCGCGGATGCGGTTGATGGCATCGACGATGTGCAGTGGGCCATACATCCAGCCGATGCGCGCGCCGCCAAGGCCGAGCTTGGACAAGGTGCGGGTCATGACCACATTCTGTGCGCTGCCCGCCAGCTCGATGCCGGCCTCATAGTCATTGCGCCTGACATATTCGGCATAGGCCGCGTCCAGCACCAGAAGCACGTTGCCCGGGAGCGCGGCATGCAGGCGGCGGACCTCCTGGAACGGCAGATAGGTGCCGGTCGGGTTGTTGGGATTGGCGAGGAAGATGATTTTGGTCCGCGGCGTCACCGCGGCCAGGATCGCGTCGACGTCGGCGCGCTCCTCGGTTTCCTTCACAGCAACCGGCTTGGCCCCCGCCGACTGAATGTAGATCTTGTAGACCATGAAGGCATGTTCGGTAAAAATCGCCTCATCGCCTGGCGCAAGATAGGTCTGCGCCAGCAGGCCAAGTATCTCGTCGGAACCGTTGGAGCAGATGATGTTTGCCGGGTTGAGGCCGTGCACCTCGGCGATCGCCTCGCGCAGCCGGCGGGCGGTGCCGTCGGGATAGACATCGAGCTTGCTGGCCACTTCGCGCGCGGCCTCGATCGCCTTCGGCGACGGGCCGAGCGGGTTCTCGTTCGACGACAATTTATGGACCTTGGCGACGCCGGCCGGTGCCGTGCTCTTGCCCGGCACATAGGCGTCGATGTCCATAATGCCCGCGCGGGGCGTCGGCCGTGCCTTGTCCGCTGTCTTGTCCATGTCGCAAATCCATCGAGAATGCCTCCGTCCGGAGGCCGCAGCGGAAATACAAGCCGTAGCCGCGAATGTCGAGAGGCGGGCAATAGCTGGCCGTTGACGCCGGGCCGCACGAGTTCTAGAAGAACGCAACAGTTCCGTGGTGATTTGGCCGGTCGGCTTGCAGCCACGTTAAACAACTCGCTAAAGGGCCGTTTGCGTGACGTAACCGGCTTTGCGATCGCATTGCCGGTTTTTTATTGCCTGACGGCGGGCAAGGAGAGTCACATGGCCGCGCTCCGCGCTACAAAAACCAACAACGAGGCCGACAACCCGTCGAGCCCTGTGTTGCGTTTTGGCCCTGACAAGCCGCTGAAGCTCGACGCCGGCACGCTTTTGTCGCGGTTCCAGATCGCCTACCAGACATATGGCGCCCTCAACGATGCCCGCACCAACGCCATCCTGGTCTGCCACGCGCTGACCGGCGACCAGCATGTCGCCAGCACCAATCCGGTGACCGGCAAGCCCGGCTGGTGGGAAGTGCTGATCGGTCCCGGCAAGATCATCGACACCAACCGCTTCTTCGTCATTTGCTCCAACGTCATCGGCGGCTGCCTCGGCTCCACCGGTCCGGCCTCGACCAATCCCGCCACCGGCAAGCCCTACGGCCTCGACCTGCCAATCATCACCATCCGCGACATGGTGCGGGCGCAACTGATGCTGGTCGACCATTTCGGCATCGAAAAGCTGTTTTGCGTGCTCGGCGGCTCGATGGGCGGCATGCAGGTGCTGGAATGGGCGTCATGCTATTCCGAGCGCGTCTTCTCGGCCCTGCCGATCGCCACAGGCGCACGCCATTCCTCGCAAAACATCGCCTTCCACGAGGTCGGCCGCCAGGCTGTCATGGCTGATCCGGACTGGCATGGCGGCAAATATTTCGAGCACGGCAAGCGCCCGGAAAAGGGGCTCGCCGTGGCGCGCATGGCCGCCCACATCACCTATCTGTCGGAAGCCGCCCTGCATCGGAAATTCGGCCGCAATCTGCAGGACCGCGAAGCGCTGACCTTCGGTTTCGACGCAGATTTCCAGATCGAAAGCTATCTGCGCCACCAGGGCATGACATTCGTCGACCGCTTCGACGCCAACTCCTACCTCTACATGACCCGTTCGATGGATTATTTCGACCTCGCCGCCGACCATGGCGGCCGGTTGGCCGATGCCTTTGCCGGGACCAAGACCCGCTTCTGCCTGGTGTCCTTCACCTCGGACTGGTTGTTCCCGACCGAGGAGAGCCGCTCGATCGTGCATGCGCTCAACGCCGCCGGCGCCTCCGTCTCCTTTGTCGAGATCGACACCGACCGCGGCCATGATGCCTTCCTGCTCGATGAACCCGAACTGTTTGCCGCCATCAAGGGCTTCATCGGCTCGGCGGCCCGCGCAAGGGGGCTCGCCTCATGAGCGTCAATGGCAGCCAGCGCGTCGACCTCGAAGTCGTGGCCAACCTGATACCGCCGCAGTCGCGGGTGCTCGATGTCGGCTCCGGCGACGGCCTGCTGCTCGAACTCCTGCAGGAGACCAAGCAGGTCGACGGCCGCGGGCTGGAGCTGTCACAGCGAGGCGTCAATGAATGCGTTGCGCGCGGCCTCTCGGTCATCCAGGGCGATGCCGACACCGACCTCGAATTCTATCCGGACAAGGGTTTTGACTTCGTCGTCCTGTCACAGACGCTGCAGGCGACCCGCAACCCGAAGCTGGTGCTCGACGAGCTGCTACGAATCGGCAACCGCGCCATCGTCTCCTTCCCCAATTTCGGCCACTGGCGGGTGCGGCTGTCGCTGTTCGTCAAGGGCCGGATGCCGGTGACCGCGGACCTGCCCTATTCCTGGTACGACACGCCCAACATCCATTTCTGCACCATCCGCGACTTCGTCAATCTGGTCGAGGAACTCGGCGCTTCGGTCGAGAAAGCCACCGCGCTCGACGGCAACGGCCAGAAGATCGGCCTGTCAATGCCATGGTGGTTCTGGAATTTCTTCGGCCAGCAAGCGGTGTTCTTGCTGAAGCGGTAGTTTGCCCCTATTCCAGCACGTCCGTCGCCTTGTGCGGGTGCTGAACGCCATCGGCGATGATCACATCGGCGTGGGAGTTGTCGGTGCGCAAGACCAGAATCTCCCGATAGGCTGATGAATCGTACCAGCCCCACGCATGCGCCCTGTCCGGAAACTCGATGACGATCAGATGCCCGGGCCATTCGTTTTCGACCACGTCCATGTCGCCGCCGTGGACAAGGAAGCGGCCGCCGAACGGCTCCAATGTGGCGTCGATCCTCTGCAGATACTCGACAATCTG
Organism: Mesorhizobium sp. M0062; assembly: GCF_040323125.1. NCBI lineage: Bacteria > Pseudomonadati > Pseudomonadota > Alphaproteobacteria > Hyphomicrobiales > Phyllobacteriaceae > Mesorhizobium > Mesorhizobium sp. M0062. The sequence goes on along the minus strand of NZ_JAMYUO010000017.1, from coordinate 34,203 downwards.
CGGGCCCATTGTGACTTGACGCATATGGGCGACGGCGTAGGCGGCCATGGCTGAACTCCCTGTGAGATCGAAGCCCGACGACCGGCTTCGTTGGCGCAATCTGCAGACATGATGGCCATCGGTCGATTACGTCTGGGGTAATCGGCCGGCTTACCGGCGTCCTGGCTCAACAGTTTGTGATGACATTGCCGCTGGTTTTTTGTAGCGTCGAATCGAATGCCATCCCGGGGTAAGGCTTGGACGGCGACCATCAAAACCTCCGGCCTCCAGGCATTTCGGGGCACAATCGAAGCAACATGTCCAAGGCAACCGACCTCGCTCCGCTGATCTCGGTGATCACACCGACGCACAATCGCCGCAGCAAGGTGGTGCGCGCCGTGGAGAGCGTGCTGGCGCAGAATTTTCCCCGGTTCGAACACATTGTCGTCGATGACGGCTCGACCGACGGTACGGCAGCCGCACTTGCCGAAATCCGCGATCCACGGCTGATCTATGTTGGCTCGAAATGGCGCGGCGCCAATGCCGCCCGCAATGCCGGCATCGAGCGGGCGCAGGCGCCGGTGGTGACATTCCTCGATTCCGACGACGTCTATTTGCCGGATCGCCTGGCGCGGACGCTGGAGCAGTTCGACAACAATCCCTCGCTCGAAGTGCTGATCAGTTCCTTCGTGTCGCTGAAGGGCAATCGCCGCACCAACTGCGTCAACCGCGAAGCGCTGCTGAGCCGCGACTCGCTGGAGCGGGCCCTTGTCGCGCAGACCATCTTCATTGCCGGGTCGGCAATCACCGCCCGGCGCGAGTCGCTGCTGGCCATCGGCGGCTACGACAGTGACGTCACGCGCATGCAGGATCGCGAATTGTTGCTGCGCTTTGCCCGTCGCAGCGGCGCGCAGCTGTCCGAAGTGATCGACTGGAAAAAGTACAACTCGGAGAATTCGATCTCCGGTCGCCGGGACGGCTATGTCGAAGCCTATGCGAGCTTGATCGACAAGCACCCCTATATCGCCGACCGCTACCCCTACATTCCGCCTTACATGATCGCCCGGCAGCTCATCGCCGATGCACTCAAGGGCAGGGTTTCGCAGGCGTTCTCCGGCTATATGGCCAACCGGTCGTCGAAGGCGCTTGGCTATTCGCTGCCGCAGCTGTTGCGTGGCTATGTCGGCGGCCGGCGCTGGCGCCGCGATCTCTATGCCGAATTTCGCGACAAATACGGTGCACGGCCGGCCTGAAGTTTGCCGACAAGCCGCGCAGCGGCTTTCCCCTCCGAACTGCCTCAAACCTCATTTGTCGAGTTCCGGCAGATATGGGTCGGAATATAGCCGCCGGTCGCGTTCGCCCTGCAGGCAGTCCATGGGTGCGGCGGCATCGATCGGGACCACGGTCGCATCGGCGATGCCGCTCACCTCCAGGATCAGCTTGCGGCGTATGGCGGTGGCGAATTCCGAGGCCGCATAGATCGGCAACACGAAGGAGCCGGGCCCACCGGTGACGCAGTCGTCATAATACTGGTCGAGATGGCTGAAGGTCGGCGACGGGCTGATCAGGATCGGCAGGCCGTTGATGACGATGCCCTTGGCCACCGCCGCATCGCGTGTCGTGGCGACGGGCAGCCCGGTGTTGTTGGGACCGTCGCCGGAAATGTCGATGACGCTGCGTGGCGCATCGAACCCCGTGCCCTCGAACAGCCCGGCGCCGAAGGCAAGCGCACCGGAAATCGAGGTGCCGCGAAAGCTGCGGAACGGCCGCGCTTCTATTCTGTCGGCGAAGGCGTTGGCGCTCTCTGCGCTGTCGATCACCTGCCAGGCGATGACGCCATCCTCGCGCACGACGCCCGCCCATTCGAAATAGGCAAGCGCGATGCGCCCGGTGGTTCCCGAGCGCACGGCCTTGATGAAATCGGGATGCCTGAGGGCCTCGACATAGCCAGCGCGCTGCAGCGCGAACTCCCTCTCGTCCATCGACTGTGAGATGTCGACGGCCAGCACCAGTTCGACATCCACGGCAACGGCCGGGGCAGCCACGGGCGTGGTGCAGGCAAGGCAAGCTAACAGACTGAACGCGTTGAGCATGGCCGCACCACCGATATTTCGATCCGTGATCTTCGCCGCGATCGCGGCGAAATAAAGCCCCTTCTACTTCTTTCGCCGCACGGCCGCTTTCGGCGGCGGGTCGATGGCGCCGGTCCTGACTCGGGCGGGTTTCAGTGGCGCAGCACCCGTATCCTTCACGATGTTCAATGCGCGTGGAAAGAAATGACCATTGTGCAGTCCGCGCCCGATGTTGAGGATCGCGGTTTCCGGCAGGCGTTTCTCCAGCATGGACAGTACCCTTCGCAGCGAAGGACCATCGAACGCGTCCATCGCTTCGTCGATGATCACCCATTTCGGCTGCCGCAAGGCCAGTCTGGCGAAGGCCAGCGACCGCTGTTCGTCATCGTTGAGTTCACGCTCCCAGCGTGCGGAACGGTCGAGCGAGGATGACAGCCGCTCGAGGCCGACCTCGGCCAGCACCGCCCCAAAATCAGCATCGCCAGCCGGCGCCGAGGCATTCGGATGCAGCACTTCGCGTAACGTGCCGGCAGGAAAATACGGAACACGCGGCACGAAAATCGGCGTTTCTCCGGCCGGCAAGCCGATCCGCCCGCTGCCCCAGGGCCAAAGGCCGGCAATGGCGCGGAAGAACAATGTCTTGCCGGCGCCTGGGTCGCCGGTGATCATGACGCGCTCGCCGGGATGGATCTCGACATGGCTGTCTGAAAGTTTGGTGCAGCCCTCCGGCGAGGCCACTTGGAGCTTCTCGAAGGTCAGGCTGCCATTGGCGTTATCGCCGAATTCGATGCGCTTTTCCTTGTCGTGCAACACATCGGTTTCATCGAGCGCAATGCGGAAGTCGGCAACGCGCATCAGCGTGGCGCGCCAGTCGGCGATGCCGCCGATATTGTTGATGAACCAGCGCAGCGACGAGTGCACCTGGTTGAAGGCGCCGACCGCCATCATCAACCCGCCAAAGCTGATATCGCCTGAAAAATAGACCGGCGATGCCACAAGGATCGGCGCCACCACGGTGATCCAGCCATAGGTATCGGTCACCCAGGACAGGTTGATCTGCGCTTTGTAGATGTTTCGCATCGCGCCCAGCACCGTGCCAAGGTCGATTTCGAGCCGTCTCTTGGCATCGGCTTCGCCGTGATAGAGCGCGATGGCGTCGACATTCTCGTTGACGCGCACCATCCCGGAACGCAGCTCGGCCTCGCGGGTGTAGCGGTCGCTGTTGAGGCGGATCAGCGGCCGCCCGACCAGCCAGCTCAGCCAGGAGGCGATGCCGGCATAGAGGAACGCGGCCCAGACCATGTAGCCCGGTATCGCCAGCGACCAGCCGTTGATGTGGAAGACGAAGCCCGACGAGAGTTGCCAAAGCACGCCGACGAACGACACCAGCAGGACGAAGGATTGCAGCAGGCCGACGCCGAGGTCCGTCGACAGATCGGACAGATGCGCAGCATCCTGCTGCATGCGCTGGTCGGGATTGACGCCGATGGCGCCGGCATTGGCGAGCCGGAAGGCCCGCGCCGGCCGCATCCATTGGTCGATCAGGTCGAGCGTCAGCGCCTCGCGCAGCTTCAGCCGGATCATCTGGTTGAGCCAGGTCTGAGCGATGTTGAGCAGCAGCAGCGTGCCGGCAATCACGGCAAAGATCATCAGCTGATGCAGGAAGGCCGCCATGTCGCGACGCGCCAGCGCATCGTAGAAAGGCTGGTTCCAGCGGTTGAGCAGAACCTGGCCGATCGACGTCGCGACGATGACCGCCATAATGCCGACCGACGTCCAGACCAGCCACTTGCGCACCGGTGAGCCTATCAGCGCCCGTTTTATCGTCGCCACCTGATCGCGCAGGCTGCTGGCTTCGACGGTTACCGGCTGAGCGGTGGCGGACTTGTCCGGTTGATCAGCCATGCACGAGGTCCTTGCGTTCAGAAGCGTTGCTGAAACCAGATGGAGAGACTTGAAGGCATCCGCCGCTCAAACGGACCGCGAATGCATCTGCGACAGATAGGTGGGAAAAACCCACGCAACACCAGTTTTCATGATGATCACGAAGGTGTCACCTGACGCGTCGTCGATGTCACCCCTTCCGCCCGGCGGCCAAGCCGCGTCGCACCGTGCGGTGACAGTACCGGCACGAAGACACGGCGCGAGGCGCGCTGCGCGACCGGCACGCCCTGATAGAGCCGCTTCTGCGCCTCGACCACGATGACGCCGGAAAAGATCGGCCAGAACCGCCGGCCGGCGCGCTCCAGCACATTGTGGAACCGCATCATGAAGCGCCGCGGCGATGGCGGGAAGAACAGCGCGTCGGACCAGGAAGCCGGTGTGAAATTCGCCTCGCGCAGCAATTCTGTCAGCTGGCCGCGCGAGAACGGCCGGCCATTGCCGAACGGCGTGTGCTCGAACCGCGCCCAGACACCGCGCCGGTTGGGCACGACGATGACGACGCGCCCTGCCGGCGACAGCACCCGCCAGATCTCGTTCAGCGTCTCGCGCGGGTTTTCGACATGTTCAAGCGAATGCACGAGCAGCATGCGGTCGATGCAGGAATCGACCAGCGGCAATTCCTCGTCGAAGACCAGCGCCGTCGCCGTCGGTCCGTTCGCCGGCCAGACGACGGCCCCTTGCGTGGCAGGCATGAAGGCAAACACCCGCTCGGCATCGGTGCCGAACCGCTCCAGCCACGGCAAGGTATAGCCGAGCCCGACCAGCCGCTCATTGGGCACTGTTGCCCATATTGAGGACAGCGCCATGGTGATCGAGCGTTCAGCCAGGCGGCCGAGCGTGGTCGAATAGAAGGAGCGGAGATCGACGATATCGGAATGCATGCGCGGGACGGTAGCTGCGATGCCGCCCAAGTTCAACAAAGCCGGCACGTTCTGCAAAGCTAGAGTGACATCGGCGGCCAAGCGCCCTATGTCTGCGCCAACAGATGGAGAGATGCCAATGCCCGTCGAAATCGAACAGTTCATGTGCCGCAGCGACAATTTCGGCGTGCTGGTGCATGACCCGAAAAGCGGCGAGACCGCCATTATCGACGCGCCCGAAGAAGCGCCGATCATTGCCGCGATCGAGCGTACCGGCTGGAAGCCGACGATGATCCTGACCACCCACCACCATGTAGACCATGTCGAGGCCAATCTGGCGCTGAAGGAGCGCTTCAAGCTGCGCATCGTCGGACCGGAGGCGGAAAAGGAAAAGATCCCCGGCATCGACGAGACCGTCGGGCAAGGCTCGGTCGTCCATCTCGGCGGTGAGCGGATCGATGTCATCGCCACGCCCGGCCACACAGCGGGCCATGTCTCCTATCATTTTCCGGCCTCGAAAGTGGCGTTCACCGCCGACACTTTGTTCGCGCTCGGCTGCGGCCGGCTGTTCGAATGCAAGCCGCCGGTGATGTATGAGTCGCTGAAGAAGCTCGCCGCACTCCCGGCCGACACGGTCATCTATTGCGGCCATGAGTATACGCTTTCGAACGCCCGCTTTGCGTTGACCGTCGACCCGACCAATTCGGCGCTGAAAGAACGCGCCGCCAAGATCGAGACCCTGCGCGCCGACAACAAGGCGACGCTGCCGACCACGATCGGCGAGGAATTGTCGACCAATCCGTTCCTGCGCTGGCACGACCCGGCGATCCGCAAGCATCTCGGTATGGAGGCGGCCTCCGACGCCGAAGTGTTCGCGGAAATCCGCAAGCGCAAGGACAATTTCTGAGCATCATTCCGGGATCAGCCATGACCAGCGCCGCTGAAATCATCGCCACGCTCGGCCTCAAGCCACATCCGGAAGGCGGCTGGTATGCCGAGACCTTTCGCGACGGCGCCGGGCGCGGCCATTCGACGGCGATCTATTTCCTCCTTGAACAGGACCAGATTTCGGCCTGGCACCGGGTCAAGGACGCGGCCGAGGTCTGGCACTTCCATGCCGGAGCGCCGCTGGCGCTGTCGATGTGCGAGGAAGGTAGTCCAATGCTTAACCAGGTGATCGAGCAGGTGCTCGGCATTGAGCTTGCGGCGGGCGAGCGGCCGCAGATCGTCGTGCCGGCCGGCTGGTGGCAATCGGCGCGCAGCCTCGGCGAATGGACGTTGGTCGGCTGCACCGTGGCGCCGGGCTTCGACTTCGCCGCGTTTGAAATGGCCGAGCCGGGCTGGCAGCCTTAGGCCAGAAGAAAACCAAGAGTTATGCAGAGCTGGGCGGCATAGTAGAGCACCCAGACCGCATAACGGATGCCGGCGCGATAGGGTGCTATTGCCGGAACCAGGAATTTCTCCGCGGCAAGCAGCCCGTCCGATGCCATGAACATAACAGCGCCGCCGATGACCCACGGATTGGCGAGCGTCAACGCCGAGATGCCCATCGCCAGAATGGCCGCGATATAGATGGCGATCGGCACCCGCAGGCCGGGACTGACACGGCGCCAGAGCGCCGCCAGCATGACGACTGCGAAGGCCGCCATGGCAAGCGCGATGGCGCCGCGCCATGTCTCGGTGCTGAGCACATCCAGCCCGCCGCCGCCGAGCAGGAAGAGCGGCACATAGAGGACATGCGCCGCAAGGAAGCTGGCCAGCCCGCCGAGGAAGGCCTTTTCGCCGTCACGCGACAGGAAGGCATCGCCGACGCCGCTGAGCAGCAGTGCGACGACGAGCAACAGCGGCCCACCTTGCATGAAGGCGAGTGCCGCAAGCATGGCCACGGCCAGCGTCTTTGCCGCCGAGCGGGCCAGCGTCGGCCGCATATCCAGGGTGAAGGCGTAGATCACTGCCGCCACCAGCGAAAAAATCAATGTTGCATTTGCGTTGGCGTCGATGCCGCCGGCAAACGGCATCGTCATGCGCTTGCCCCGCCAGTTGCCGCCTTGCGCAGGAACAACGATTTCGCCGCCAGCGCCGCGCCGCCGGTGATCAGTACGCAGGCAGCCAGGATACGCAGCGACGGCTCGGCAACGCCCGCCGCGATCAGCACCAATGTCGACAGCAGTGGCGCCGCATAGCTTGCCGCGCCGAGCACCTGGATGTTGCCTCGTTTGACGCCGATATCCCAGGCGTAGAAGGCGGCACCCACCGGCATCAACCCCAAACCAACCACCGCCAGCCACTGGCCGGGGCCATCGGGCAGCACCGTCTTTTCCAGCAGAAGATGGCAGATGAGGGACAGGGCTGCCGTGGCGGCGCAGAACCAGGTGACGATCGAGGTCGGCACCGCCGGAAAGCGCCGCGACAGCAGTGAATAGGACGACCACAGCAGCGCACAGACGGCCGCCATCGCATAGCCGAAGGTGTAGCGAGCATCGAAGGCGAGGCCGCCACCCTTGGTGACGATCAGCACGGTCCCGGCGAGCCCGAGCAGCGCGCCGACGACATGGTTCCAGGCCAGCTTCTCGCCCGGCATCAGCGCTGATCCCAGCACGATCAGCAGCGGCCACAGATAGGCGATCAGGCTTGCCTCGACCGCCGGCGCGTTGCGCAGCGCGGTGAAATAGAAGAAATGGTAGCCGAACAGTCCGGCAATGCCGATCACCCAGACCTGGCGTGGGATCTTCAGGCTTTTATCGGTCGCCGGCATGAACAGCCGGGCAACCAACCCGACGGCGGTGCCGATGGTGAAGGTGATGGCCGAGAGCAAGAATGGCGGCACGGCGCCCGACGCATCGGTGAGCAACGCCAGCAGCGCCCATATGGCGACCGCCGAGAAACCGATCAGTGTTGCGCGCCCCATGCCCGTCTCCGGCGACTCGCCCCATTCTATTCGGGTGGGCGCGTCTATTCAGTAGCTTCGAACCGCCCCGCGCTGACAGTCAAGGTGCCGATCTGCGTCCCGACCGTGGCGTGGATCGGCGCATATATGCCGGTTTGGCCGAGCGGTGCAAACGTCACCATCATCTGGCTCTTCTTCTTCAGGTAATTCAGCGCCTTGCGGCCCTTGCGGTAGCCTGCCACCGGCTCGAAGCTCATCTTGCAGGTAACGGTGTCGCCCTTGTAGCCCTTGACCGAGATCGATCCTTTCGAGGCGTAGGTCAGCGTCAGGTCGGCGCGCATCTCGCCGTCATAGAATTTCACCTTGCGCCCACAGACCTGGTCGAGGCTGTCAGCATGGATGACGGTAGCCGCCATCGGATCGAGCACCGATGCCAGATCGTTGCTGCCCAGCGGTATCCAGTTTTTGGGATTGCGCTTTTTCGGCTCGGGAATGATCTGGGTGGCGGTCACCGCGCCATTGGCAAAGCGGATATCGACCATGGAAGCCTTCTTGCCGGACTTATAATCGGCGCGAAATACCTGCGGCTGCATCTGCTTGCCCAGGATCTTGCCCTTTGACGAGATCGTGCCGCTCGTGTCGTCGAACAAGGTGGCGAGACCCGCGCTGGAGACGGTGCCGTCTATGGAATAGCTATCGCCTTCGTAGTGGCTGGAAAATGTCGCCTTGGCCACGGAAAGGCCCAGGAACGACACCGTGTATTCGCCCTTGAAGGACTGTGCGGTGGCTGCGGGCGCGGCGGCAAGGGTTGATGTTGGCAAGGCGGCGACAAATATGGCGACAACGGCATGTGACGGGCGAAGCATGGCGGGCTCGGTCCTTGATTTTTTTAACCGGAGGCGGGCGACTCCGGCTTGAAATGTCCCTGTCCGACCGCTTATAGGCTGAATTCCGGCCTTTATGTGAAACGCCCGTCACAGTCGTGGGCAAGCCGGAGCTTGACGCATTGGCGAAATGCAACTAAGGAACGCCAACTTTTCCATAAGGCCGCCTGACTGAAACCGCGCGCCACCCGGCGCGGGCGAACAAGGTTTGGCAGGCTAGACAGAACTGAAGGTTAGAACCATGTCCCGCACCTGCGAACTCACTGCCAAGGCAGTCCAGACCGGCAACAATGTGAGCCACGCCAACAACAAGACCAAGCGCCGCTTCCTGCCGAACCTCGTCAATGTGACGCTGATTTCGGAAGCGCTGAACCAGAATGTGCGCCTGCGCATTTCGGCCAACGCGCTGCGTTCGGTCGAGCATCGCGGCGGCCTCGACGCCTTCCTGGCCAAGGCCGACGCCAAGGAATTGTCGCAGCGCGCGCGCCTGTTGAAGAAGCAGATCGCCAAGAAGCTGGCCGACCAGCCCGCCGCTTAACGATATCAAGGCGGGGGACGACCGCCCTGAGCATCGGAGCAATCCGATGCTCAAAACTTCTAAGGCAGCAGCATCGGAGCAATCCGATGCTCAAAACTTGCAAGGCAGCGCGACCCGAACTTCGGCTAGCGCCTGGCTGGTTCCATTACCCAGGATAAAAAAATGACTTCCTTCTCGCGATATCTGCCCTTTGTGGCCGCCATGGCGCTTGTCGTCGTGGCATCGAACATCCTCGTGCAGTTCCCGATGCAGGGCCAGGCCGGCGGTCTGTCGCTGGGCGACATCCTGACCTGGGGCGCCTTCACCTATCCCTTCTCCTTCCTGGTCACCGACCTTGCCAACCGCCGCTACGGGCCGACCGTGGCGCGCCGCATCGTCCTTGTCGGCTTCATGACCGCTGTGGTCTGCTCGATCCTCGTCCCGCCCTTCCTGTTTCGCCACGGCCTGATCGAGTTCGAGACATCAGCCGACCGGCTGGTGCGCATCGCCACAGCTTCCGGCGCGGCCTTCCTTTGCGCGCAATTGCTCGACGTCACCGTGTTCAACCGGTTGCGCCGGCAGAGCTGGTGGCGCGCGCCGATCGTCGGCACGCTGGTCGGCTCGGTGTTCGACACCCTGGTGTTCTTCAGCATCGCCTTTTCGGCCGCCTTCGCTTTTGCCGGCCCGAACGACAGCTTTGCGCTGGAGACGGCGCCGCTGATGGGCGTGCTGCCGGTCGAGTCCATGCGCTGGGTCTCCTGGGCGCTGGGCGACCTCTCGGTGAAGCTGATCATCGCTGTTGTGGCCCTGATCCCCTACCGGCTGCTCGCCGCCCACTGGAGCCAGCCGGCCGTGGCTGTCTAGGCCGTGATTCCCTGGGTCCAGCTCGGCTCGGCCAAAACGCCTGACGGCGGACAGGAACTGCGCCTCAAGCAGCGCGGCAGCGAATTCTCGATCATGCTCGGCACCAATGAGCTGATGAACAGCCGCCTCAGCGGCTCCGAGGAAGCGCTGGCCAAGCTCTCCTGTGAAAAGATCGGCGGCCGCGCCCAACCGAGAATCCTGATCGGCGGCCTCGGCATGGGTTTTACGCTGCGCGCTGCGCTTGCCCAAATGGGCGCCGACGCAGGCATCACCGTTGCCGAGCTTGTCCCCGCCGTCATCGCCTGGGCGCGCGGCCCCATGGAGGCGGTCTTCGCCGGCTGTCTCGACGATCCCCGTGTGACGGTTCGCGAAGCCGACGCCGGGCACATCATAAGATCCGACAAGGCAGCCTGGGACGCCATCCTGCTCGATATCGACAATGGCCCCCAAGGCATCGTCTACAGGGGCAACGACGCCCTCTATGGCGCTGCCGGCCTCGGCGCGGCGCGTGCAGCGCTCAGGCCCGGGGGCGTGCTGGCTGTTTGGTCGCAAGGCCCCGATGCCGGCTTCACACTTAGGCTCAAGCAGGCGGGCTTTGTCGTGGACGAGGTGAAGACGCGCGCCAATGGCAAGCGCGGCGCGCGCCACGTCATCTGGATCGCCACCAAGCCTTAGGGCTCTCAATCCTGGTGCAGGATGAATTCCAGATAGAGGTTGCGCTGCAGGATCGAATGGTTGTCGTCCGAGATCAGCGACACCATCAGCGCTCCGTCATCGCGGGTCCAGACGTCGAGCCCTTCCATATTGTCGATCTGGTAGCCCATGTCGGCTTCCATCAGCACCGGCCCGTCGGCAACCGCGCCCTTCTCGACGCTATCGCCATAGATGCGCCTTAGCCGCATCCTGACACCGCCGGCCATCGAGAAACTGCGCTCCAAAAGCAGCAGGTCGCCATCCGGCAGGAAAGCGCCGTCGGTGATGTCGAAATCGCCGTTGCGCTTGATCGTGAAGACGCCCTTGTGCGGCCCTTCGATGATGGCGGCATAGATGTTGCCAGCCTTGTCCAAGCTCTTTTCCGAGACCACGACGAGGCCGCCCTCGTGCTGGCCGTTGGGATTGGCGTGGGTGACGGTCTCGAAACCGCGGTTCTGTCGCAGTTCGCGGGCTGGAACCAGAAAGTTCAGTTGCTTGAACGGCGCCGTCATGTTGCTGGGGTCGATCTTGAACTGGGCGACGCGGTGATCGCGCTCGAAGCCGACGGTGGCGATGCCGTCCTTGACTGCAAGGCCCTCGGCATCGACTTCCCATTTCCTGTCGATCGGCCGGCCCTTCTCATCGACCATCTGCTGCATGCGGAAATTCTGGATGCCGGACGGCCGCTTGTCGGCATTATGGGTGATAGAGCCGAAGAACCAGAAGCCCGTATCGGCGACGCCGATGAAATCGCTGCCGGGTTTGACGAACCGAAATGCCGACAGCGCGCCGAAATCGCGCGTCGTCGAGTTCATCTCAAGACCGCCGACGAATTCCAGCGGCCCAAACTGCTTGTCGGCGCTGCCGATATGGAAGGTGGTGATCGGCCGCGCCGAGACTTCGACCGGCTCGACCGCGCTTGGGCCGGCGGCGATGGCCGGCGCAAACGCCATGCCAGACAAGGCAGTGACCGCGAAGAGCATCTGCCGAAACCCGCCGCGCAAAAAAATCATCCGGCGCGCCGGTAGCCGCCGCGGCGTGTATCGCGCACGTTTTCCTCGGCGAACAGCGAGGCCAGCTGCTCGGTCATGGCGCCGGCCAGTTCCTCGGCATCGACGATGGTGACGGCGCGCCTGTAATAGCGGGTGACGTCGTGGCCGATGCCGATGGCCAGAAGCTCGACCGGCGAGCGCGTCTCGATCAGCTCGATGACGGCGCGCAGGTGCCGCTCGAGATAGTTGCCAGGATTGACCGACAGCGTCGAATCGTCAACCGGCGCGCCGTCCGAGATCATCATCAGGATCTTGCGCTGTTCGGGCCGGGCGATCAGCCGGTTGTGCGCCCATAACAACGCCTCGCCGTCGATGTTTTCCTTGAGCAGGCCCTCGCGCATCATCAGGCCGAGATTGCGCCGGGCGCGACGCCACGGATGATCGGCGGATTTGTAGATGATGTGGCGCAGATCGTTGAGCCGGCCGGGGTTCGGCGGCTTGCCGTCCTTCAGCCACTTCTCGCGAGCCTGTCCGCCCTTCCACGCCCGCGTGGTGAAGCCGAGGATCTCGACCGAGACGCCGCAGCGCTCCAGCGTGCGCGCCAGAATGTCGGCACAGGTGGCGGCAACCGTGATCGGCCGACCGCGCATCGAGCCCGAATTGTCGAGCACCAGCGTCACCACCGTGTCGCGGAATTTGGTGTCGCGCTCCTGCTTGAACGACAAGGGCTGCATCGGGTCGATGACGACACGAACCAGGCGTGCCGGATCGAGATAACCCTCTTCGAGGTCGAAATCCCAGGAACGGTTCTGCTGCGCCATCAGGCGGCGCTGCAGCCGGTTGGCGAGCCGTCCGACGACGCCGGAGAGATTGGCCAGTTGCTTGTCGAGGAAGGCGCGCAGCCGGTCGAGTTCTTCTTCCTCGCACAGCTCTTCCGCACCGACCGTCTCGTCGAAGGCGGTGGTGAAAACCTTGTAGTCGATCTCTTTCGGCAGGTTGGCGAACGGGTTGTCGTTACGGCGCGCCTCGCCCGGCGTTTCGGCGTCCGCATCGTCATCGTCGGAAAGATCGTCGGCAGTGGCGTCGGAGGCCTCAGTCTCGGACGACTGTTCGTCGTCGGCCGAGGCCTCGGCATCCTCGGATTGCGACTGCTCGGAGCCGGAATCCTCTTCGCCGCCCTCCTCGCTCTGCTCCTCGCCTTGCGGCTGGTTCTCGTCATTGTCCTCGGAGTCTTCGGTCTCCTGATCGTCGCCGAGTTCCTCGGCCATCTCCATGGACGCCAGCATCTCACGCACGACGCGGGCGAAGGCCTGCTGGTCGCCGAGCTTGGCCGACAGTCCGTCGAGATCGGCCTTGGCTTTTTCCTCGACCCAGGGCCGCCAGAGGTCGACCAGCCGTTCGCCGCTCTTCGGGATCGGCCGTCCGGTCAGCTTTTCGCGCACCATCAGCGCCAGCGCCTCCTCGATCGGCGCGTCGGCCTTGTCCTTGACGTCGACAAAGTTGGCCTTGGCGTATTTGTCCTCCAGCATCGAGCCGATATTGTCGGCGACGCCTTGCATGGCGCGGCTGCCGATCGCCTCGACGCGGGCCTGTTCCACGGCGTCATAGATCGAGCGCGCCAGCTTGCCTTCCGGCGCCAGTTTGGTGTGGATGCGCTGATCGTGGCAGGCGCGCTTCAGCGCCATGGAATCACCCAGGCCACGAGTAATCGCGATGTCTGTCTTGGACGCTTTCTTCGGCAGTTCGGGCAGTCGGGCGCGGCTGCCGGCGAGCGCCGGGCGGTCCTTGGCGAAACCGACTTCGAGCTCCTTGTCGCCGGCGATGGCGCGCATGCAGACGGTGACGGCACGCTTGAAGCTGTCGGCTTCAGACCCCGTCTTCGACTTGTTGCGCGTGTTGTCGCCCGGACCCGCCATCGAGGCTCTGCTCAGCCCAGCACCACGTTGGCGGCGCTCTCGGGCAGGTCCTCGCCGAAGGCGCGCTGGTAGAACTCGGCCACCACCGAACGCTCCAGCTCGTCGCACTTGTTGAGGAAGGTCAGCCGGAACGCCATGCCGATATTGCCGAAGATCTCGGCATTTTCGGCCCAGGTGATGACGGTACGCGGGCTCATCACGGTCGACAGATCGCCATTGATGAAGGCCGAGCGCGTCATGTCGGCGACCCGCACCATCTTGTTGACGATGTCCTTGCCCTTGCCGTCGCGATAGTGCTTGGCCTTGGCCAGCACTATGTTCACCTCATTGTCGTGCGGCAGGTAGTTCAGCGTGGTGACGATCGACCAGCGATCCATCTGCGCCTGGTTGATCTGCTGCGTGCCGTGATAGAGGCCGGTAGTGTCGCCGAGGCCGACCGTGTTGGCGGTCGAAAACAGCCGGAACGCCGGATGCGGGCGGATGACCCGGCTCTGGTCGAGCAGCGTCAGGCGGCCCGACGATTCCAGCACGCGCTGGATGACGAACATCACGTCCGGACGGCCTGCATCGTACTCGTCGAAGCAGAGCGCGACATTGTGCTGGTAGGCCCAGGGCAGGATGCCGTCGCGGAATTCGGTGATCTGCAGGCCATCCTTGACGACGATGGCGTCCTTGCCGACGAGGTCGATACGGCTGACGTGGCTGTCGAGGTTGACGCGCACGCAGGGCCAGTTAAGGCGGGCGGCGACCTGTTCGATATGGGTCGATTTGCCGGTGCCGTGATAGCCAGACACCATGACGCGGCGATTGTAGGCAAAGCCGGCAAGGATCGCCAGCGTCGTCGCCTTGTCGAACAGATAGTCCGGATCGATGTCCGGCACATGTTCCGAGGTCACCGAATAGGCCGGCACCACCATCTTGGACTCGAAGCCGAATTTGTCTTTCACCGACACCGTCGTGTCGGGCAAATTGGCGATGTCGCGATCGACCTTGTTCATCTCTATCCAAGTCTCCACTGGCGAAATGCCTGATTTCGCCGGCAATCGATTTTGTCCGGGGGCGGTCTTAGAGCCTTTTCCACCCTTATGAAAGTTGGAAAACGACACGAACCGTTAGGTTGCTCAGCACAAACCCGCCTGCTTGAGCACGCGATAGGCCTGCAGCACATCGCGGAACCGGTCTTCCGAACCTCTATCGCCGCCATTCGCATCCGGATGGTGGCGCTTCACAAGTTCCTTATAGCGCGCCTTGATGTCCTTGCCAGTCGCCTTTGTATCAAGGCCAAGCGTTTCCAGCGCCTTGGCCTCAAGCGGCTTGGCCTTGCGTTCGCGCGCCTCGCGCGGGTCCTTCGGCCCTTTGAACAGGTCGAAAGGATCGCGCATGCGGTTGTAATAGCCGGCGCGACCGGAACGCTGCTGGGCGAAATCGGGCGAGGAGCGCGTCGAGGCGCCGGCGACGCCCATCTTCCATGTCGGCCGGTGGCCGGTCATCGCTTCCTTCTGGAAGCGGGCTATCTCGGTGTCCGGCACGCCGGAGAAGTAGTTGAAACCCTTGTTGTATTCGCGCACATGATCGAAGCAGAACTGAAAATACTCGCCTTCCTTCATGCGTCCGACCGGCGCCCGGTGGGTACCGGCCTCCTTGCAGCCGTCCCACTGGCAGATCGGCGAGTGCGACTTCAGCTCCGCATCCTTGTCGGGACGGACCCGAATTTTCTCGAAATATTTGGGGTACGGTTTCATCTCACCCATTTATGGGCTGTTCGCACGTGCGAAACAAGAATTGACATTTTCGCGATCATCGCCCTAACCGCTGAATCGCGGCATAAAGCAGGGCGAAATGGCGATTTTTTGAGGCGGCCCGGCGGGATCGATCCCGATTTCCCGATCACGCCTTGCAGATATGGTGAAGGGAGATGGCGATGTCCATACAGGCGACTATGGAAGACAAGCTGAACAAGGCGTTTTCGCCGGAGCGCCTGGCGATCGTCAATGAAAGCCATCTCCATGCCGGTCATCACCACCACGGCTCCGACCATCACGCTGCCTATGACGGCACTGGCGAGACGCATTTTCGCGTCCGCATCGTCTCATCCGTCTTTGCCGGCATGAGCCGCATCGACCGCCACCGCGCCGTCAACGAATTGCTGGCAGCGGAGCTGCAAGCCGGCGTCCATGCGCTGGCAATCGAACCGGCTGCACCCGGCGAAAAGACCCGTTGGTAAGTCTCTCCGCCTCAGATCACCGCTTCGATGAGAAACGGTCCCGGACGCGACAGGGCACTGTCGAGCAGCGCGTCGAACCGCTCGCACGTGTCGGCGCGGGCCGCCTCGACGCCCATGCCTTTGGCCAGCGCAACCCAGTCCAGCGCCGGATGGTCGAGATCGAGCATGCGCCTGGCGTTCTCGCCGATCTCATTGACCCCGACATTCTTCATTTCGCCATGCAGGATGGCGTAGGTCCGGTTGGAAAAGATGATGGTCACGACGTCAAGCTTTTCCCTGGCCTGGGTCCACAGTCCCTGCACCGTGTACATGCCACTGCCGTCGGCTTCGAGATTGATCACCTTGCGGTCCGGGCAGGCGATCGCCGCGCCGGTAGCCATGGGAATGCCGCCGCCGATCGATCCGCCCGTACCCATCATGTAGTCGTGCGGCGCCGCAAAGGCGGATAGCGTGAAGAACCGTCTCGCCGAGGTGACTGCTTCGTCGCAGACGATGGCATTGGCCGGAAGTTTGCGCGCCACCGACAGCGCGATGGCATCGTCCGTCAGTCTGCCGCTCAGCGTCGGTTCGTCTGGAAAGGCGGTTGCGGCGGCGAATTGCTGCGTCGGCTTGATGCCGAGCTCGTCGGCCAGCGCCTCCAGCGCCGCTTTCAGATCCTGGCCATGCGCCGCCAGCGAAAGCACCTTGCAATCGTCCCGAACCAGCCGCCCGGGCTTGCCGGGATAAGCGAAGAAGGCAACCGGCTCCTTGGCGCCGACCAGCACCAGCAAATCGATATCCCGGAGCGTGGCCGTCGCCGCATCGACCGGATAGGGAATGCGGGTCGGGGCGAACCGCCCGCGGCCGCGCTGCATGCGGGCGATCAGAACCTCACTGAACAGCCTGACATCGCTTCCCGATGAGATTCTCCCTGCGATTTCAAGTCCATCGGCGCGCGCCGCCTGCCCACGCACCACCATGCCGACACGGCCCGGCGCGGCGCGGATTGCTTCGGCGATCGTGCGCACAACAGCCATGTCGACGGCGGGCGGCGGCTCCAGCTCCACCTTGCCAGGTGAAATCGCAGCAACTTCGCCCCAGGCGGCATCCGCAGGCAGGATCAGCGTCGTGACGCCAGGCGGCGTGAGTGAGGCGCGGAAAGCCGCCTCTGCGGCCGGCACAATATCGGCCGGCCCCTTGACGCGGCCAACCCAGTTCGACATCGGCGACGCCAGGCCTTCTATGTCGCTGGTCAGCGGGGCATCGAGCGGCAGATGGTAAGAAGCATGGTCGCCGACAATGTTGATCATCGGGCTGCGCGCACGCCTTGCGTTGTGCATGTTGGCCAAACCGTTGGCGAGACCCGGTCCGGTATGCAGCAACGTTGCTGCCGGGCGGTCGGTCATGCGCGCATAGCCGTCGGCGGCGCCGGTCACCACGCCCTCGAACAGGCCGAGCACGCAGCGCATCTGAGGTTTGCGGTCCAGTGCGGCAACGAAATGCATTTCGGATGTGCCAGGATTGGCGAAGCAGACCGTGACGTCATTGGCCAGGAGCACGTCGCACAGCAGATCGGCGCCATTCATGATTTTCTTTCCCAATCGACAATTCAGGAACAATTGCACCTGTAGGCGCCGGGTCGGCAATGTCCCGCCGGGGCTTTTGGTCTGATCCAGGACGCCTCGCGGGGATCCGGGATCAACCGACGGTCCATTCAGGAATGGCCAGCATCGCGGCGGTCAACGCGTCGCCGTCCTCGCCGAAGTCGTGATTGATCGACATATGCGTGTAGGCGTTGCCGTCGAACAGCGTCACTTCAGTGCCGGTGGCGCGCAGGCGTTTGGCAAAGCCTTCGATTGGTCGTCGCGGCCTTCGGCGCGCGAATAGGCGATGAAGGTCGGCGGATGCTTGTGTCCATCGAGATAGCTGGCCGGCGACAACGCCGCCCATCAACTCCGCAGCACCGGGCAACCCACCATTCCAGCCACTCCGAATGTTTCCTCCCAAGCCTTCTACCCGGATTGCAGCCACTCTCCTTCATGTGAAGGGAACCAACAATGCTTTCCGACAGTTGAAGGTGATGAGGCGATTGGAATCCAGATCGGCTCCGAGGGCAGAACATCATGCGTGCAACCCAATCCGACGTCTTCGATCTTTTTTCGGAAATTTATGCCAATGCGGCGGACGAAGAGGTCAGCATCCAACAGTATCTTCTTGCCTGTCGGGAAGACAAATCGATGTACGCTTCGGCGCCCGAAAGGATGGTCGACGCAATCGGCGAACCAAAACTGGTTGACACCAGCAAAGACGAGCGGCTCGGCCGCATTTTCTCGAATCGGACCCTCAAGGTCTACCCTCATTTTTCCGACTTCTATGGAATGGAGGATACGATCGAGCGCATAGCCGGATATTTCCGCTATGCCTCGCAGGGGCTCGAAGAACGCAAGCAGATCCTCTATCTCCTCGGCCCGGTCGGCGGCGGCAAATCCTCTCTGGCCGAGCGTCTGAAGAAACTGATGGAGCAGCGCCCGATCTACACGCTGAAGGTCGGCAACCAGATCAGCCCGGTTTTCGAGTCGCCGCTTGGGCTGTTCCATCCCGATCACATGGGTGATCTGCTAGAGGATAAATACGGCATAGCCCGGCGCCGGCTGAACGGATTGATTTCGCCATGGGCGGCCAAGCGCCTCGACGAATTGTCTGGCGACATTTCCAAATTCAGCGTCGTCAAGCTGATGCCTTCGCGGCTGCGCCAGATCGGCATTGCCAAGACCGAACCTGGCGATGAGAACAATCAGGATGTCTCGGCCCTGGTCGGCAAGGTCGACATCAGGCAATTGGAAAATTTTAGCCAGTCCGACCCCGATGCCTATTCCTATAGCGGTGGCCTGAACCGGACCACGCAAGGTCTGCTTGAATTCGTCGAGATGTTCAAGGCACCCATCAAGGTTCTGCATCCGCTGCTGACCGCGACACAGGAAGGCAGCTACAACGGCACTGAAAATTTCGGCGCCTTTCCCTACCAGGGGATCATCGTCGCCCATTCCAACGAGTCGGAATGGCAACAGTTCAAGAGCAACAAGAACAACGAGGCGTTTCTCGATCGCATCCTGGTGGTCAAGGTACCCTATTGCCTGCGGATCACCGAAGAGAGGCAGATCTATGAGAAATTGCTGCGTGAGAGCGAGTTGGCCGCCAGCCCCTGTGCCCCTGAAGTTTTGGACATCCTCAGCCGCTTTGCAGTTTCGACGCGCTTGGCCGAGCACGACAACTCGCCGCTCTACACCAAGATGCGCGCCTATGACGGCGAAAATCTGAAGGAAGTCGATCCCAGGGCAAAGTCGGTCCAAGAATATCGCGACGCCGCCGGCGTCGATGAAGGCATGACGGGCGTCAGCACGCGCTTTGCCTTTAAGATCCTTTCGCAGACATTCAACTTCGATAATGAGGAGGTGGCCGCCGATCCTGTGCATCTGATGTACATTCTGGAGGAGGCGATCAAGCGGGAGCAGTTCCCGAAGGAAACGGAAGCGGCCTATCTTGAATTCATCAAGTCGGAGCTTGCGGCGCGCTACGCCGAGTTCATCGGCCACGAAATCCAGAAGGCCTATCTGGAGTCCTATAGCGAATACGGCCAGAACCTCTTCGACCGCTACATCGCCTATGCGGATGCCTGGATTGAGGACCAGGACTACAAGGACCCCGACACCGGCCAGATCCTCAACCGGGAGATCCTGGACAACGAACTTTCGCAGGTCGAGAAACCGGCAGGCATCGCCAATCCCAAGGACTTCCGTAACGAGGTGGTGAAGTTCACTCTGCGCGCTCGCGCAAGAAACCACGGCCGCAACCCGTCATGGACCAGCTATGAAAAACTGCGCGAGGTCATCGAGAAGCGGATGTTCGGACAGGTCGAGGACCTCTTGCCGGTGATCAGCTTCGGCTCCAAGCAAGACAGCGTTACGGAAAAGCGCCATAACGAATTCGTACAGCGCATGATCGAGCGTGGCTACACAGAACGGCAGGTACGCCGGCTGGTGGACTGGTACATGCGGGTGAACAAGGCGGGTTGACAGAGCCGGATGGTTCCATGCCGATCTTCATCGACCGTCGCCTGAACCCCAAGGACAAGAGTCTTGGCAATCGACAGCGCTTCCTCAGGCGTGCTCGCGAGGAGTTGAAGCGGAGCATTCGCGATCAAATCCGCACTGGCAGGATCGCCGACGTGGATACCGAGCACGCCGTGCCCATGCCTGAAAGGAAAACAGCCGAGCCGAGCTTCAACGATGACAGGGCCAGCGGACGGCGCCGACACATCCTTCCGGGCAACAGGCATTTTTCCCCTGGAGACCTGCTCCCGAAGCCGCATGGGGGCGGCGCGGCGTCGTCGCCAGGAAACACGGCGTCGGAAGACGATTTTCGTTTCGTGCTGTCACGCGAGGAGGTGCTCGAACTCTTTTTTGAGGATCTCGAACTGCCCGACCTGGTTAAGCTCAATCTCAAGGAAATCCTTGCCTTCAAGCCGCGCCGGGCCGGCTTCGCGGCAACCGGTTCCC
This sequence comes from Mesorhizobium sp. M0062, assembly GCF_040323125.1. Lineage (NCBI taxonomy): Bacteria > Pseudomonadati > Pseudomonadota > Alphaproteobacteria > Hyphomicrobiales > Phyllobacteriaceae > Mesorhizobium > Mesorhizobium sp. M0062. The sequence continues at coordinate 13,836 of NZ_JAMYUO010000017.1, read as the reverse complement.
CGACCAACATCAATGCCGGCCGCACCATGCGCAACAGCCTAGGCCGGCGCATTGCGCTGAGGCGCCCCACGCAGCAGGAACTGGAGGCGATCCTCCGGGAAATCGTCACGCTTGAGTCGGCCCCGGCCGGCGCGGCGGTGCGCCAGCGCATCGCGGAATTACGCGACGAGCTTGACCGGCTGGAGCGACGGCGCAGGCGAATTGCCTTTGTCGATCCGGTCGATATCCGATTCAACCGCTTCGACGCCCGGCCGGTGCCGAATGCCAATGCCGTCATGTTCTGCCTTATGGACGTGTCCGGATCGATGGGCCAACGCGAAAAGGACTTGGCCAAACGCTTCTTCGTGCTGCTGCACCTGTTCTTGAAACGGCGCTACGAACGCACGGAGATCGTCTTCATCCGCCATACCCATGAGGCGCACGAAGTGGATGAGGACACGTTCTTCTACAACACGCAGAGCGGCGGTACGATCGTCTCCACCGCGCTCGACGAAATGCACCGCATTATCGGCCAGCGCTATCCTGCCAGCGAGTGGAACATTTACGCCGCGCAGGCCTCTGACGGGGACAATTTCACCACCGATTCCGAGCGATGCATAGAGCTCATGAACGGCAAGCTCATGCGCCTGTGCCAGTATTTCGCCTATGTCGAGATCATCGACGAACGCGAGAGCCACATATTCGGTGCTACCGAAAACGGGACGTCGCTTTGGCGCGCCTACAGTACGATCGAGCTGAAATGGCCCAACTTCCAGATGAGCCGCATCGCTGCTCCCGCGGATATTTACCCGGTCTTCCACCGGCTCTTCGCCAGGCAGCCGGTGTCCATCAAGAGCGCTTGAGAGAGAGAGATGGTCAGGCGAGCCAACGAAACGAATTTGTTGTTTTCCGGTTCCGACTGGAATTTCGAGAAATTATCGCGGGCTTTTGAAGAGATCGAGGCGATCGCGGTCGACGAGTTGCATCTCGATACTTACCCGGTCCAGATGGAGATAATCTCCTCCCAGCAGATGCTCGACGCCTACTCATCTATCGGCATGCCACTGATGTATCGGCATTGGTCGTTCGGCAAACATTTCCTTCACCAGGAGCTTCTTTACCGTAAGGGTGGTCGGGGGCTGGCCTATGAACTGGTCATCAACTCCAATCCCTGCATCGTCTACCTCATGGAGGAAAACACCATGGCGTTGCAGGCCCTTGTGACGGCCCACGCGGCGCTTGGCCACAATCATTTCTTCAAGAACAATCATCTGTTTCAGCAATGGACCGACGCCGGGGCAATCCTGGGTTATCTGGACTTCGCCAAGGGCTACATCGCCCGGTGCGAGGAGCGGCACGGCCTTGCAGCAGTGGAGGCCATTCTCGATTCCGCCCATGCGCTGATGGAACAAGGGGTGTTCCGCTACCACCGGCCGCCAAAGCTCTCGTCGGAGCGACAGCGCGAAGGGCTTCGCGAGCGCCTCGAATACGAAGAGCGCTCCTACAACGATCTGTGGCGCACGCTGCCGCCGTCGCAGAACAAAAACAAGTCCGGCAATGAGGATCAAGGGATGGCGGAGCGCAAGAGATCGCTCAACCTGCCCGAGGAAAACCTCCTGTATTTCCTCGAGAAGAACAGCCTGATCCTGGAACCCTGGCAGCGCGAGATCATCAGGATCGTCCGCGTCATCGCGCAATATTTCTACCCGCAGCGACAGACTCAAGTGATGAATGAAGGCTGCGCCACCTTCGTGCATTATACGCTCATGAACATGCTATTCGATCGTGGCCGGATCGGCGAAGGTGCCATGCTCGAAATCCTGCGCAACCATTCGAACGTGATCTTCCAGCCGGCCTTTGACGATCCCCGGTTTTCAGGCATCAATCCCTATGCCCTCGGCCTCGACATGATGCAGGACATACAGCGCATTTCGACCGAGCCGACGGCGGAGGACCGCGACTGGTTCCCGGACATTGCAGGACATGGCAACTGGCGCGAGGTCCTGCTTGAGGCTTGGGCCAACCACCGCGATGAATCCTTTATCCGCCAGTATCTCAGCCCGAGCTTGATCCGAAAATGGCGGTTCTTCGTGCTTGGCGATGGAGCCGACCAACCGCATTTCGAAGTCGCCTCGATCCACAACGAACGTGGCTATCACAAGATACGCGCCCAGCTAGCCCACGGTTACGACCTTGGAGCGAATCGGCCGGACATCCAGGTGATTGATGTCGACCTGCTCGGCGACCGGCAGTTGCGGCTGCAACACAGGGTAAAGGATGGTGTTGTGCTCGAAGGGGCCAGCCGTGACGCGACGCTCCGCCATGTCCGCAGCCTCTGGGGCTACGAGGTCAGCCTGGTCGCAGTTGACGCTCAAACCGGTGCGACAATCCACGAACGGTCTACGAGCCAGATCGCGGCATAAGCTCGGCAAAGAGCGTCCTGTTGCGGGCCTGCTCGTTACCTCAGGCTTCGCCCGCCGGCCTGATCCTGATCCTTGCGATCCGGTTCTTGTCGCGCTTCATCACCACGAAGCGCTTGCCGTGGAAGGTGAAAGCCTGCTTTTCCTCGGGGATCGACTGCGTCTCGTGGATGACCAGGCCGGCAATGGTGGTCGCTTCCTCATCAGGCAGGTTCCAGTCGAGCGCCCGGTTGAGATCGCGGATCGGCACGGTGCCGTCGACGACCACGGAACCGTCCGCCTCCTGCTTGACGCCCTGAATGTCGACATCGTGCTCGTCGGCGATCTCGCCAACGATCTCCTCGATAATGTCCTCCAGCGTCACCAGCCCTTCGACCTCGCCATATTCGTCGACGACGATGGCGAAATGCGCCTTGGCGCGCAGGAAGGCGTTGAGCTGTTCCTGCAGCGTGGTGGTGTCGGGCACGAACCAAGGCTTCGAAGCGATCTTCATCACGTCGATCCGGGAAAAGTCGTTGCCGACCTCGTTCAGCGCTCGCAGCAGGTCCTTGGCGTGCAGCACGCCGACAATGTTGTCGAGAGAGCCTTTCCACAACGGCATGCGGGTGTGCGGGCTTTGCAGGATCTCGCGTACCACCGCTTCCGGCCCATTGTCGGCATTGACCGAGCGCATATTGGTGCGGTGGACCATGATGTCGGAGACTTCGAGCTCGGCGAGATCGAACAGCCCGCCGACGCGGTCGCGGTCCTCTCGCACCATCTGGCCGTCGCGGCGGAAATCGTCGACCGCGCCGCGCAACTCGTCCTGGGTCGAGCGCTGCGGCTCGATGCGCGACAACTCATAGCCGAACATGGCAAGCAGGCGCGTGCGCACGGCCAGGACCAGCAGGATGAGGATGGCAAGGAAGGCGACGACGGTCCAGCCGGGCTCGTTGATCATCGCGACCGGCTTTCCTGGCCCGGGTGGTTCTCCCTGAGGAACGAAAGCACTTCCGACGCCGGTACATCCTTGGCAATAAAAGCCTGGCCAACGCCGCGCGTCAGGATGAAGGTCAGCGCGCCGCGCGACACTTTCTTGTCCTGGGTGATGAAGCCAAGCAGCGCCTCGGCATCGGGCAACTCACCAGGGATGTCGGCCATCCGCCAGGGTAGACCGACGGCGCGAAGATGCGCCTCGACCCGCGCCGCGTCGTCCGGGCTGGCCAGATTGAGCCTTGCGGAAAAGCGGTGCGCCAGCGCCATGCCGATGGCGACGCCTTCGCCATGGACGAGGCGGGCGCCATCATACTGTGTGGCGCCTTCCAGCGCATGGCCGAACGTGTGGCCAAGATTGAGCAGTGCGCGGTCGCCGGTTTCGAACTCGTCGCGGGCGACGACATCGGCCTTGGCGCGGCAGGCCTCGGCAATCGCCTCCGCCCGTTCCGCACCACCGGCGAACACCTTTTCCCAGTTCGCTTCCAGCCAGGCGAAAAACGCCGGTCGGTCGATCAACCCGTATTTGGCAAGCTCGGCATAGCCGGCGCGAAATTCGCGGATCGGCAGCGTGTCGAGCACTTCGGTGTCTGCCAGCACCAGCTTCGGCTGATGGAAGACGCCGACCAGATTCTTGCCGCGCGGGCTGTTGATGCCGGTCTTCCCACCGACCGAGGAATCGACCTGCGCCAGCAGCGAGGTTGGAATCTGGACGAAATTCATGCCGCGGCGCACGATGCCGGCGGCAAAGCCGGTGAGGTCGCCGATGACGCCACCGCCGAGCGCAATGACGACATCGCCGCGCTCCAGCTTGGCGGCGAGCACGCCGTCGACCACCTCTTCGAGATGGGCAAAGCTCTTGGTCTTTTCGCCGGCCGGCAAAGTGATGACGGCAGGCTGGATGCCGCGTGTTTCCAGACCGGCCTTCAGCGCGTCGAGATGTGCCGCCGCGACATTATCGTCCGTGACCACCGCCGCTCTCGTGCCGGGCAGGCGGCGCGAAATCTCGGCGCCGGCGCGCGCCAAAAGGCCGGGGCCGATCAGGATGTCATAGGCACGCTCGCCAAGGCCGACCTCTACAGTGACCGGTTCGCTCACAGCCGCACCTCGCCCGGCGCAGTCGGAGCCGGAATGCCGAAATGCCCGCACAGCGCGTCGACAACCTCGGTCGCAATGACCTCCTTGCGGTCGTCGCGTGTCGGCACGGTGATGTTGGACGTGGCATAGACCGGGTAGCGCTCGCCCATCAGTCGCTCGAGCACGGCGCGCGGATCGGCGCTTTTGAGCAACGGCCGGTTCTGCTTCTTGGACACGCGTTCCATCAATAGGTCGATCTCGGCCTTCAGCCACACCGACACGCCATGCCCGGCGATCGCTTCCCGCGTCTGCGCATTCATGAACGCGCCGCCGCCGGTCGACAGCACCTGCGGCCCACTCTCCAGCACGCGCAGGATGACGCGCTGCTCCAATGCCCGGAATTCGGTCTCGCCATAGCGTTCGAACAGTTCCGGCACCGTCATGCGCGACACGGTTTCGATCTCCTGGTCGCTGTCGACGAAGGGCAGCGACAGCATCGTCGCCACCTTGCGGCCGATCGCCGTCTTGCCGGCGCCCATCAGGCCGACAAAGACGATCGAGCGGCTTCCCAGCCTGTCGAGCAGCGCGGCATGGCTATCGCCGGGAGGATTTGCTGGTAACGCGTTCATGAGACCATGCTGTTTCTAAGCCGTCTTTGCCGGCGTATCGACATCAAAAGCCCGTTTGCGTCAAGCATAGCGCCTTTCGCACGCAGAGCCCTTCGTCCTTGAATTGACGGAATTAGCGTCCCATAAGGACACGGGCTTGGAATCGCAGAGCAAGAAGACGGGCGAAGATTGATGCCGACACTGTTCCGCTTTGTCGTGACGATGATGATTCTTGCCGGCATTGCCTATGGTACGATGGTGGCGCTGGCGATGTTCGTCGAGCCGAAAAAAGCCGAAATCACCGTGCGCATCCCACCGGAAAAGCTGAACCCCAAGAAAAACTGACCCAAACTGACCCCTGGAACATGAACAGCGCGGCTCGCATCGAAGCCTTTCTCGAGATGATGAGCGCCGAACGCGGTGCCGCTGCAAACACGCTGTCTTCCTACCGCCGTGATCTCGAAGACGCATCGCAGCAGATTGCCGGCGGGCTTGCCGCTGCCGCCGCAGCCGACATCCGCGCCTATCTCGACGATATCGCGGCGCGCGGCTTTGCGTCGACGTCGCAGGCGCGCAAACTGTCGGCGATCCGCCAGTTCTTCAAGTTTCTCTACGCCGAGGGCTTGCGCGGCGACGACCCGACCGGCACGCTGGACAGTCCGAAAAAGGGCCGGCCGCTGCCCAAGACGATGAGCGAGGCCGATACCGGTCGGCTGCTCGACCGTGCGGCGCTTGAGACAGGCGATGGCGTCAATGGCGACCGGGTGGCGGCACTGCGCCTGCACGCTTTGGTCGAGGTGCTCTATGCCACCGGCCTGCGCGTCTCCGAACTTGTCGGCCTGCCGGTGACCGTCGCCCAGCGCGACGACCGCTTCTTCATGGTGCGCGGCAAGGGCGACAAGGAGCGCATGGTGCCGCTGTCGGCCAAGGCCCGCATGGCAATGCGGGCATGGCTCACGGCCCGGGCGTCGGTGCCGGCTTTCGCCGACAGCCCGTTTCTGTTCCCGGCCGCCGGCGACAGCGGCTTTCTCTCCCGGCAGGTCTTTGCCCGCGATCTCAAAGGCCTTGCCGCGCGAGCCGGCATATCGGCGGCGAAAATATCGCCGCATGTGCTGCGCCATGCTTTTGCCAGCCATCTCCTGCAGAACGGCGCCGATCTCAGGGCGGTGCAGCAGCTGCTCGGCCACGCCGATATCTCGACCACGCAGATTTACACGCATGTGCTGGAAGAGCGGCTGGTGCGTCTGGTCAACGATCATCATCCGCTTGCCGACTAGGCCTCATATCGCTATGTGAGGGCAACGTGCCCGCGCGGAGCCTACGTCTGCGCGATGTTTGCCTTCCGACGCATCGGTCCGCTCAAGAATGTACAATTACCTCGATTTCGAAAAGCCGGTGCAGGACCTTGAACTCAAGATCCTCGAGCTGAAGAAGCTTGCCGAGAATGGCGAGGCGGTCGATGTCGGCGACGAAATCAGCCGGCTCGAGAAGCGCGTGCGCGACGCGCTGCGCGACATCTACAAGGCGCTGACGCCGTGGCAGAAGGTGCAGGTCGCGCGCCACACCGACAGGCCGCATTGCCTCGACTACATCAAGGGCCTGTTCAGCGATTTCACGCCGCTCGCCGGCGACCGCAATTTCGGCGAGGACCAGGCGATCATCGGCGGCTTCGCTCGCTTCCGCGGCGAACCGGTGGCCGTCATCGGCCAGGAAAAGGGCTCCGACACGGCGAGCCGGCTCAAGCACAATTTCGGCTCGGTGCGTCCTGAAGGCTACCGCAAGGCCGTGCGGCTGATGGAACTTGCCGACCGCTTCCGGATTCCACTTCTGACGCTGGTCGACACCGCCGGCGCCTACCCCGGCGTTGGCGCCGAGGAACGCGGCCAGGCTGAAGCCATCGCCCGCTCAACCTCGGCCTGCCTCGGCCTCAAAGTGCCATCGATTTCGGTCGTCATCGGCGAAGGCGGTTCGGGCGGCGCCATCGCGATCGCCACCGCCAACCGCGTCTACATGCTGGAACACGCCATCTATTCGGTGATCTCGCCGGAAGGCGCTGCCTCGATCCTGTGGCGCGACACGACGCGCTCGAAAGATGCGGCGACCAACATGAAGATCACCGCCCAGGACCTTCTGGAAATGAAGATCATCGACGCCATCATTGCCGAGCCGCTCGGCGGCGCCCAGCGCGCGCCCGAAACGGTGATCGCCGCCACCGGCGACCTCATCGCCAAGACGATGAAGGATTTTGCCGGCGCCAACACCGATTTTCGCGAACAGCGCCGCGAAAAATACCTGGCGATGGGCCGCAGCCTCTGATTTTGGCCGGCAGCGCACCGCAATGTGGCGTCAAGGAGCAATTTCGCCACAAAAATGCCGCCGCATTCGGCTCAATAAAAAATCCATGACACCGGGCGAATTGCCGTGGGGGGCGCCGTCCGACGCTTGCGGTAAGGAATTTTCAAGGTTAACGGGCTTAGGGTCCGTCAGTGTTCAGCATGCAGGCCCGGGCGCTATCCGGCCGTGCCGCGAGAAAAAGACATAGCCGTATCCATGTTTACCAAGCTTGCCCGCACTGGACTTCTGATCGCCGCGCTTGGCGTTGCCGGCTGCAACGATTCCTCTATGAAGAATTTTGCGCCGGAAGCCAGCAAACCGCTGCCGGACAAGATCCTGGCCGACATGAAGGCCAAGGGCATGATCCGCACCTCGTCGGTGATGGCTCGCATCTTCAAGGAAGAAGGCAAGCTCGAAATCTGGAAGGCCAAGACCACCGGCCGCTACGAGATGGTCGCCAGCTACGACATCTGCAAATGGTCGGGCAAGCTCGGCCCGAAATACACCGAGGGCGACCGCCAGGCGCCGGAAGGTTTCTATACGGTCCGCCCGTCGCAGATGAATCCGCGCTCGAACTATCACCTGTCCTTCAACATCGGCTATCCCAACGCCTATGACCGTGCCAATGGCCGCACCGGCGCCAATCTGATGGTGCACGGCGCCTGCTCGTCGTCGGGCTGTTATTCGATGACCGATCCGCAGATCGAGCAGATCTACGCTTTTGGTCGCGATGCCTTCCAGGGCGGCCAGACCGAGTTCCAGATCCAGGCCTTCCCATTCCGCATGACCGCCGCCAACATGGCGCGTTACCGCAACGACCCGAACTATGAGTTCTGGAAGATGCTGAAGGTCGGTTACGACAATTTCGAGATCACCAAGGTGCCGCCGAAAGTCGATGTCTGCGACAAGCGCTATGTCTTCAACCAGGTGGCGCCCGAGGGCACGACATTCGATCCGACCGGCGCCTGCCCGGCGACCACGCAGCCGGATTCGCTGAAGAGCGCACTCAACGCCTATCAAAGCAGCTATGACGCGGCCTTCACCGGCGCGGTCAAAGCCAGCGTGCCGGCGCCCAAGCCGACCATTGCCGGCATCAAGGAAGCCGCCATCGTTTCCGAATGGTCGAAGCGCCGCGCCCGGGGCGAGCGCGTGCCGATCGAACCGCCGTCGCTGAATTCCGACGGCACGCTGACCGAGACGGCGCGCATGGGCCGCATCGATTCGCCCGCCGGCCGCAAGATGGCGGCGCTGGACGCAGAGAAGGAAGCCAAGCGCAAGGCCGAGGAACAGCGGGTTGCTGCCATCGAGGCTGCGAAAGCCGCCAAGGCCCAGGCACTGGCTGAAAAGCAAGCCGCAAAGGCCCAAGCGCTGGCCGAAAAGGAAGCAGCCAAGCAGGCCCCCCAGCAGCCGGTCGCCACTGCGAGCGTCGAGGCGGCGCCTGCAGAACCGCCGGCGGACGAAAGCCGGATGTCGAAGATCAAGAACAAGCTGCTAGGCATGTTCGGCGGCTGAGGTTTTCGCCTTGCCGATGCATGCCGCCCAAAAGTGCGCAGCGGTTTTGGGACAAAGACATGCATGAAAACAAACAAACAAATCACACCGCAATCTATGACCTCAAGGGCCTGAACTGCCCCCTGCCCGTTCTCAAGGCGAAAAAACGCCTGGCGGCAATGCAGCCGGGCAGCCGGCTTTGGCTGGAGACCACCGACCCGCTGGCGGTCATCGACATCCCCGCCTTTTGCGCCGACGCTGGTCACCAACTGGTTGAAACGTCAGCCGTCAGCGGCGGCCACCGCTTCCTGGTCGAACGCGGCGCAGAGCGAGCCTGAGAATCAGCCCCCGGCTATCGCCAGCGGATTGCTCTCCAGCGCCGCGCGATCCGGCGTGTCGATCGACGGCCGGTTGGTGAAAGCGGAAAACAGCCGGCGCACATAATCTTCCGGCATATCGAGCGTGATCAGCACCAGCCTGGTGCCGCGTTGGCCGTCCGACCAGGCCAGTAGCCGCGCCGGCGGATGCAGGATCTTCTGTACCCCGTGGACGACAAGCGGCCGCGACGGGTCCTCCGCAAGCTCGATGACGCCCTTCATCCGCAAAAGCTTGTCGCCATGCGCAGAACGCAGCAGGTCGAGGAACATCTCGATCGCCGAAAACGGCACCGGGCCGTCATGGACCAGCGAGTAGGAGCGCACGCGGGAATCGTGGTGGTGCTCATGCTCGCCGTGATCATGATGATGATGGTGGTGCTCATGGGCGGCTTCTTCGCCGAGCCAGCGCCGGACATCGGCGGATTTGGTCGCCGGATTGTAGAGGCCGCAGTCGAACAGAGCCGCGACGCCGGTTCGGCCGTCGCCGGCGTCCAGCACCACGGCGCCTGGATTGAGCTGATGGAGTCGCGTTCGCAAAGCATCGACGTCGCCGGGATCGCTGGCCAGATCGACCTTGGTCAGCACGATGCGATCGGCGACCGCCACCTGCTTGACCGCCTCGACATGGCCGTCGAGCGTCGCATTGCCGTTGACCGCGTCGACCAGCGTGATGACGCCATCAAGTCGGAAGGCCTGCACAAGGGCGGGATGCGCCATGATCGACTGCAGCACCGGCGCCGGATCGGCGAGCCCGGTGGTTTCGACGACGACGCGGGCGAGGCGGGCGATACGGCCCGTCTGCAGCCGGTCGACGAGGTCAGCCAGCGTGTCGACCAGTTCGCCGCGCACCGTGCAGCATAGACACCCGTCGGACAGCTGGATGATGCCGTCCGAGGCCTGCTCGACCAGAAGGTGGTCGATCGCCACCTCACCGAATTCGTTGATGATGACGGCCGTGTCGACCAGTGCCGGATCTTTGAGCAGCCGGTTGAGCAATGTCGTCTTGCCGGCGCCGAGGAAGCCGGTGACCACCGTGACGGGTATCGGAAAGCCAGCCATCGCCTAGTTCGCGGCTTTGACCAGCTGGTCGCCCTGCACCGCGGTTGCCTGGCCCCCCACGGCCGGTTCGGCGCCCTTTGGCGCCGGAATGTCTGGCCGCCAGCTCGGCAGCGGCACATCGGCGAATTCCTGGCCGCCCTGGTCGAGCATCGCCTTCGGCGCCGGCCCGGTGGCGCCGCCGAGGCCCACGGCAACCAGCGTCGGCACGTGGTCGAGCTTTTCCTGATAGGGCGATTTCGGCACGTCGGCGCCCTTCGCGGCCACCGGCGGAGCCGCCTCGGACTGCTCGTGCGGCGCCTTCTTCCTGCAGATCTCATCATGCATGTCGTTGGGTGACATGGTATCGCCATAGGAAGGCATGGCCGCGACCGTGAGCCAGTTCGGGTCGGGCATGGCAAAGCCCTGGTCAAGCAGCCTGGCGGCGGTCTCGGCACGGCTGATCGCCGATTTTTCGCCGAGCACGACCGCGACCAGCGTGCGGCCATTGCGTGTCGCCGAGCCGATCATGTTGAAGCCCGAGGGACAGACGAACCCGGTTTTCATGCCGTCGGCGCCGGGATAGCGCCCGATCAAGAGATTGTAGTTGGAGATCGCCTTCTTGCCGACGGCAAGGCCTTCGATCGAGAACCAGGGGGCGTATTGCGGGAATTCCTTGCGGATCGCCATCACCAGCAGGGCAAGATCGCGCGCCGTCGTGTACTGCTCCGGCGAAAACAGGCCGTTCGGATTGACGAAATGCGTTCCGGTCATGCCAAGCCGCGCCGCCTCCGCATTCATGCGAACGGCGAATCCGGCCTGCGAGCCGCCTATGTTTTCGCCGATGGCCATGGCGATATCGTTGGCCGATTTGACCAGCATCATCTTCAACGCATTGTCGAGCCGCATCACCGAGCCCGGCTTGAAGCCCATCTTGCTCGGCGGTTCGCCCGCCGAATGCTTGGTCACCTTGATCGGTGAATCGAGCTGGACCTCGCCGGCGGCAATCGCCCGGAAGGTGACATAGGCGGTCATCAGCTTGCTCAGCGAAGCGGGATACCAGCGCTTGAAGGCGTCCTGGTGCTGCAGAACCTTGCCGCTGTTGAGGTCGAACAGGATCACCGGATTGGCCAAAGCTGGCCCAGCCAGCATAGGTAGCGCCAAGCCGCCCGTTAGCAGTAATTTGAGGATATGGCTGTGCCGCATCATGGAATCCGAAATCGCCTCTTGCCGTAGTCGCCCCTGGCTCCGTAAGATTTCGTTACGCGATGGCCAGCATGACCTGATCCGGCCCTCAATTTCCGGATCACATTGTCTGGGGTGCTATTTACCCTATGTGACGCCAAGATGGCAAAGTGCCAAGATGGCAACAAGCATGGCAATCACAATTGCAATCAAGCAGGCCAGATCGTCTGCTCCAACAGCGAGATGGAACCATTATGCCGATTCTCAACCGCGCCGCCGAGATGCAGGATGAAGTTGCCGGCTGGCGACGCCATCTGCACCAAACGCCAGAACTGAATTTTGATGTCTTCAAGACCGCCGCCTTCGTCACCGAGAAGCTGAAGGAATTCGGCTGCGACGACGTGGTGACGGGCCTCGGCAAGACCGGCGTCGTCGGCATCATCCATGGCCGCAAGGGGCAAGGCGCGACCATCGGCTTGCGCGCCGACATGGATGCGCTGCCGATCAACGAGATCACCGGCAAGCCCTATGCCTCGACCGTTCCCGGCAAAATGCACGCCTGCGGCCATGACGGCCATACGGCGATGCTTTTGGGCGCCGCCAAATATCTGACCGAAACGCGCAATTTCGCCGGTTCGGTCGCGGTTATCTTCCAGCCGGCCGAAGAGGGCGGCGGCGGCGGCAACGAGATGGTCAAGGACGGCATGATGGAGCGTTTCGACATTTCGCGCGTCTTTGGCATGCACAACATGCCGGGCCTGCCGGTGGGCCAGTTCGCCATCCGGCCGGGCCCGATCATGGCGGCGACCGCCGAGTTCACCATCACCGTGAAGGGCCGCGGCGGCCATGCGGCGATGCCGCACGGCACGATCGACCCGATCGTCATCACCAGCCAGTTGGTCGGCGCCCTTCAGACGGTCGCTTCGCGCAGCACCGATCCGGTCGAGGCGGTGGTGGTTTCGGTGACGAAGTTCCACGCCGGCGACGCCTACAACGTCATTCCCGAGACCGCCGAGATTGCCGGCACGGTGCGCACACTGAAGAAAGAGATCGCCAAGAAGTCGGAAGAGCGCATCCGCACCATCTGCGAAGGAATAGCCACCGCCTTCGGCGCGACGATCACTGTCGACTATGACGCCAACTATCCCGTGACCTTCAATCATCCGGAAGAAACGGTCTTTGCCGGCGATGTCGCGGCACATGTCGCCGGCGACACCCAGGTCCACCGCGCCATCCAGCCGGTGATGGGCGGCGAAGACTTCTCCTACATGCTGGAAGCCCGACCTGGCGCCTTCATCTTCATCGGCAATGGCGAGACCGCCGGCCTCCATCATCCGGCCTACGACTTCAACGACGAAGTCATACCGCACGGCATGAGCTACTGGGTGAAACTGGCCGAAACGGCGCTGGCAGCCTGACCTGCCCCGACGAAAGGCCGGCCGATTAGCCTTCGGCCGGCCTCTTCATTGCCTTCGGCGAGCCTCTTGGCGAAACGATCGGAAGCGGCTATGTGTCGGGCCGCGTGGTCCCGTAGCTCAGTAGGATAGAGCGGCAGATTCCTAATCTGTAGGTCACAGGTTCGATTCCTGTCGGGATCACCAGCAAGATCAAAGGCTTGGTGACTGAGATAGCCTGTCGGCATGTTGCAGCACTGATGGACTGGTTTTCGGTGATTTTCACGGACGCGACCAAGCAAGCAGCCTGACTTTAGTTCCATAGAAAAGTCCATCCCTGAGGTCTCAGGAGCGAGCTTTAAGCATCTACAGCCGCGAAGAGAATCGACCTCTTGCAAGTACAATTCCAGATCGAGCGATGGTTCCCAGTCGATCCGTTACGGTCTGAGTTCGGCGCCGCCAACTCAACCAAGCCGGCCGTATCCTAGCTGGCAACCAGGGGCACCGTGACGGTCGTGGCGTAATTTATCGGATACTGGTCGAAATACGGGAAAGCGATGACGAAGGCATAGCTGGCGGTCAGATGCGCCATCTTGAAACCGCCGCTGGCAGGGTCAGTCGCGATCGTCACAATGACGTTCTTCAGACCCAGGTTCACCAATTTCTGCGTGGCGATGGCCTGGATGTCGCTCTGCGAAAGCGTGTTGTTCAGCTGCAGCGCCCGGGAAGAGGTTTCCAGTGTATAGCGGACGGTCGACACGGCATTCATGGCCCAGCCGAAGGCGAAGATTCCGAACAAAAGCATCACCAGGAAAGGCGCGATCAAGGCGAATTCCAGCCCGGCTGCGCCGGAGCAGTCACGGCGCCACCTGGATCCGGTCCTTTCAGCGGACACGGATCACCTGCTGATGACTGATCGCGCGCGGGTCCGGGAAGACACCGAAGTTAAACGGGGGCACCCAGG
>NZ_JAMYUO010000016.1:0-127956 GCF_040323125.1 Mesorhizobium sp. M0062 | reverse complement strand
CGCTGGAGATCGACATCCAGATCCCCAACAAGAGCGCAGTGCCGCTGGCCATGGCCGGGTGAGATTGAAGCTGCTGATCTCCCCCCTTGTGGGGGAGATGGCCGGCAGGCCAGAGGGGGGCGCTGTCCCGCTGGCCTGTCAATTACATGTAGCAACGGCTTTGCCGAAGATCTGGATTCGCTGAGACGTAGCGATCCTTCGCGCCCCCCTCTGTCCTGCCGGACATCTCCCCCACGAGGGGGGAGATTGCGCTCCTCGCGCTCGCCTGCGCCAAGCACCCCCACCCGGACCTACGGTCCGACCTCCCCACAAGGGGAGGTAGGGGGCCAGCGCCTCTCCCCAAAAAACATTCAACCAACTAGTTGACTATCTAAAATCTCGCCTCTATATTCAACTACATGGTTGAATTAGAGACGCCCCAGATGGACCAGGTTTTTCACGCCCTTGGCGACGCCACGCGCCGGAACATGCTTAACCACCTCGCCGGCGGCGAGCGTACGGTGAGCGAGTTGGCGCAGCCCTTCGCCATGTCGCTGGCCGCCGCCTCCAAGCACATCAAGGCGCTGGAGCATGCCGGGCTGATCCGGCGTGAAGTGCGCGGCCGCACCCATGTCTGCCGCCTCGAGGCCCGCCCGCTGGCCACCGCCTATCAGTGGCTCGGCCAATACGCGCGTTTCTGGAACAGCCGCCTCGATGTCCTCGAACAGCTTTTGCGCGAGGAGGCGGGGCGCAAAACGTCGACAACGCCGTCAACGCCGGCACCGGCAAATCCAGAACCATCCAAGCCGGAATCACCCAAGCCAGACACATCCAGGCCAACACCTTCCAAGGGAGACGACCGATGAACCAGATGAACAGCTTCGACGGCTACGCCCAGCTGATCCAGCCGGCCACTTTGAGGATCGAACGGCTTTTGCCCGGAACCAGGGAGCGCGTCTGGGAATATCTGACGCAGAGCGACCTGCGCCGCCAATGGCTGGCGGCCGGCGACATGGAGATGGAGGAAGGCTCTTCCTTCGAACTGATCTGGCGCAATGACGAACTGACCGACCCGCCCGGCGACAGGCCGGCCAGCTTCAGTGGCGGCGAGCAGCGGATGCACAACCAGATCGTCGAGTGCGACCCGCCGCGTAAGCTCACCATCACCTGGAACGGCAGCGGCAATGTCACCTTCGAATTGGCGCAGCGCGGCGACGACGTCTTGCTCACCCTGGTCCACCGCCGCCTGCCGGACCGCTCGAGCCTGATGATGCATGCCGCCGGCTGGCACGTGCATCTCGACCTCCTGGTTGCCCGCGTGGCGGCCGAGAAGCCCGAACCGTTCTGGGACAGCTTTAGCCGTATCGTGGCGGAATACGACCAGCGCCTGCCGGCCTGACCTGACCTAACGCATCGCCCGGTCCAACCGGGCACCATCGATCCCTTGCGCCGGATGCCGGCGCAAGGGCCGGCGAAACACGCGCCTTCGCCAGACACCGCGGCGCGTCATCGGAAGTGAAACCAGGCAACGTGCTTGCATCCCGCAAGCCCGAAGGAGGAAGTCATGCGTAAATTGATCACCGGAATGAAGATCTCCATCGACGGCAAGATCGAAGGCCCCGAAGGCTTCGCCGACTGGGTCGACAACTGGTCGGAGGAATACGGCCTGATGCCCGGGATCGACGCCTGCCTGCTCGGCGGCGTCATGTATGCCGGTTATGAGCGCTACTGGAGCGCGATCCAACAGAACGAGCCGGACCAGCCATTGCCGATGACCGGCAGACTGGTCGACCCGGCCGAACTCGAATGGGCGCGCTTTGCCGCCAAGACACCGCACTATGTGCTGTCGAACACCATGACTTCGGCCGCCTGGGCCTCGACGCGCTTCCTGCGCAGCCTCGACGACATCGCGGCGCTGAAGCGCGAGCCCGGCAAGGACATCTACCTCATGGGCGGCGCGAGCATCACCGCCAGCCTGATCGGGGCGGGGCTAGTGGATGAAATGCGGCTCATCGTTTATCCGCTGCTCGCCGGCGAAGGCAAGGCGCTGTTCGGCACGGTGCACGCCCGGCACGGACTGGAACTGCGCCAGGTCGGCCAGCTGTCGGATGGGCGGGTGAGCCTGGTGTATGGGCTGGCGAGCTAGCTTCTTTTCCTCTCCCTCCGGAGGGGGGAGAGGTGGCGCCGCGAAGCGGCGACGGAGTGGGGGAAGGCGCTCATGAAACCCACGGTCGCCGCAAAACAGGAGCGACGGAAGCGAGCGCGAAACGCCTGCAAGCAGGCAATCAGGCGGATGAACGGTCGACCCCCACTCCGTCGACCAACGCTCTACACCTCTCCCCCGATCGACGGGGGAGAGGAAATGCGTCGGCGTTCGCCTCCCACCCTTGCCCTATCAACAGCCCGCTCGTGCCACACGACAGCCAGGCCCTTTATCCCTATCTCCAGCCTGCGCTACGGCCTGCTGGTCGCGTGGGGAGGGACTGGAATTGACGTCGACGCCGATTGCCGCAGCTGAAGCGAAGGCCTTGCCGATCGGCGCGTTGCTTGGCGCCATGGTGTCGATCCAGATCGGCGCCACCTTCGCCAAGGGCCTGTTTCCGCTGATCGGCGCCAATGGCACCACGGCGCTGCGCCTGGTCGTGGGCGCGCTGATGCTGGCGGCGGTGCTGAGGCCGTGGCGGGTGCGGCCGTCGCGCGCCGTGCTGCCCTGGCTCATCGCCTACGGCGTCAACCTCGCGGCGCTGAACCTTTTGTTTTACGCAGCGCTCGCCAGAATCCCGCTCGGCGTCGCGGTGGCGCTCGAATTCTCCGGCCCGCTGCTTGTGGCGACGCTGTCGTCGCGGCGCGCCACCGACTTCGTCTGGGTGGTCCTGGCCGTTTCCGGCATATTGCTGTTGTCGCCCTTCATCCACTCCGGCAGTGCACTCGACCCGCTCGGCGTGATGCTGGCGCTGGCAGCCGGCGGCTGCTGGGCGCTCTACATCGTCTTTGCGCAAAAGGCCGGCGCCGAGCTCGGCAGCCAGACCACGGCTTACGGGCTGGTCATTGCCGCTGCCGTCGCCCTGCCGTTCGGCCTCGCCGAGGCGGGTACCGGCCTGATCGCACCCGCGATCCTGGTCAGCGTGCTGCTGGTCGGGCTGTTCTCCAGTGCCTTGCCGTTCTGGCTGGAGATGGTGGCGCTGACCCGGATGCCGGCCAGGCTCTACGGCACGCTGACCTGTCTGGAGCCGGCGCTGGGCGCGCTGGCCGGCTTCCTGTTCCTGCACGAGATCCTGAGCCCGCTGCAATGCGCGGGCATTGCCGCAGTCGTCGTCGCCGCCTTCGGCGCCGCGCTGACCACGAAGCCGCCGGTGCCGTCGCCGGAATAGTTGCCTGAAATGGATATGTGACGCCGATGCCGTGGTCCGCCGGTCCCGTGTCCGGTTGCTCAAGCGCCTGCAGCATCGATATATGGATCGATGTATGCGCAGGAGATCCAGATGAGCAGGGCCGACAGCATTGCTTGAGCCGTCCGTGATCAAGGCAATACTCCTTGTCGGGTTCGCCGCTGTCGTTGCGGCTCTCGCCTGGCGGCTGGCGCGGTCTCGTCGCAGAGCCCGGCTTCGTGAAGATCCGGCCAACGACTACGCCGTGCGCCGCGACTGGTCGGGCAACCACGGCAAGCTCAATCATTCGACCTTTGTCTATTTCGATGCCGATCGCGACGGTCGCTACGGGCTCGGCGACCGCCCGATGGCTGGCATCATGGTCAGACTGCATGATGGCGACGGCCGCTTCGTCGCCGCGGCGCGGAGCAATCGCGGCGGCTTTGCCAATTTCCTGGCGTCGACCAAACGTCGGGCCGCGCCCATCCATGTGCCGGGCAGCTACCGCTTCACCGTGTCGGTTCCGCCCGGCTGGCGCTCCAGCAGCGCCAACGAGGTCCAGTCGCAGCACCTCCGGCCGCTGCCGGGCTCGCCCACCGGGCTGGTCTCGGAAGCAATGCTGCAGCCGGTCGGCCTGTTTGCGATACGCCGGCTCAGCGGCCGCGTAGCGGACGGTATCTCGGCGAGCATCTCGGTGATGGCGAAAGGGCAAGAGGTGGCGGTGCATCCGCTCAGCGATGGCTTCCGCCTCGATCTGCCCGATGACGCCGACGCGATCGAAATCACCGGCGGTGGCATGGAACGACGACTGGCCTTGTCGGCCTACCCGACCGAACTCGGCCTGCTGTCGCCCGAGAACGCGGCTGTCGACAGCGCCGCGTCCTTGCAGGCCATCGGTTTCGACGATGTCACGACGCGCGGCCTGCGCAAGGTGCCGTCCGGTTATGCCGGGTTGACCTGGTTCAACCTGAACGCACTGGCGCGCGATCATACTGAAGGCAGCGAAGGCTACGTCAACGGCAATATCTCGGGAGACCATGTCTGCTATACGAGCAGCGGACACCCGGCCGAATTCTCGAGCGACAAACCGTTCGGGTTCCATTCCGTGATGCTGACAGCGGCATGGTTGAAGTCCGAAGGCGAAACCGCACTGGTCGAGAGCTGGCTTGGCGACCGGCTGATCGCCAGCGACACGATCGTCCTGTCGGCACTGGCGCCCGTCCACTATGCGCCGATGCTGGCGGCGGTGACGCGCGTGCGCCTCTCCACGAGCCACTATTGGCAGCTCGTGCTCGACGATCTGGTGGTTGTGCGCTGAAGCGTGTCGCGATTAATCGGGGTGAAAGGGTTTATCGCGGATTGGAAGCACCGTTCGCGGTGACCTGCGAGAGCTTGCCTTTTTTGACCAGCACCGGTTTCAGATAGGTCTTCCTCATTTTCCACTCTCCACGTCGGGCACCCAAAGCCCTGTTCCCGGCCAGACGGCACGAGGCGTCGGATAATCGGCTGCTAGACGGCGACCGGCCCGGAGCCGTTACCATTGTCGGCTGTAACCTGCGAGAGCTTGCCCTTCTTGACCAGCACCGGCTTCGAATAGGTCTTCTTCATGCCGCATCTCCAGTGTCAGGCGAGGCCGCCAGATCAGGCGACAGCCGACTCAACGACTTCACTCGATCGGGCCGGAACCCGCTCCATTGGCGAGCGCCGTAACCTGCGAAAGCTTGCCTTTTTTGACCAGAACAGGCTTCGAATAGGTTTTCTTCATAGTGATCCTCCGAGCTTACGCGATAATGCCAGACGGATCGGCACTGTCAACCTTCGCGGCCACGCTGTCCCATCCCGGTTTTTCTTGGCGCCGATGCGCTAACTGCAAGTCCACCTTCATCGACAAAGCGTTGTTCTTGGGCGTGCATGGCGTGGCCGGGTTGCGGTGCGAAAAATGTCCGAAACTGCGGCGGGTCTGGCCTGGTTGGTCGGCCTGCTCAAACAGAGCGGCAATGCAGCGCGGACTGGCCCAGCCTAAACATTGGCCTTGCCGTCGCGCCGCACTCACAGTTCCTTCTCCGCCAGTTCGCGGAAGGCATCGGGAACCGAGCGCCGGGCTTCCAGCGCCACGGCGCCATAGCCGACAGCCTCTCTGCCAAAGCGCTGGCGGATCTTGTCGATGGCGCGGTCGGCGCCAAAGCGCGCCAGGCCTTGCCTGCTGCCGGGCCGCTGCTTTTCATCGGCAAGCCCGAGCGGCAGCTCCAGCTGCAGCTCGGCACTTTCTTCCAGCTGCGACACCGAGATCGCCAGCAGCGAGATGGTCTTCTCCCGAGGGTTGGCGGCCAGCACGCCGCGCACCAGCTCCCCGGCGATTTCGGCCAGCATCGCGGTTGCCGAAATCGGCTGATCGAGCGTCAGCGAGCGTGTGACGGCGTGCAGATCGGCGAAACGCACGCGCACCGTCACCGTGCGCCCGGGCCGTGATTTCGCCCTGAGCCGGCTGGCGACCCGGTCTGCCAGATGCAGCAGCACGGGTCCGAAGATACGCGCTTCGGCCGGCCGTCTGCCAAGCGCCGACTGCGCGCCGGCGGAATGCGACCGCCTGTGGGTTTCGAGCTTTCGCGGGTCGCGGTTCCATGCCAGCGACGCCAGCTTTTCGCCGGCGGCGGGCCCGAGCAACCTTCGCAGCGCCCCACTATGCGTCTTTGCCAACTGGCCGATGGTCTCGATGCCGATCTCGGCCAGCCGCGCTCTGGTCGCCGGGCCGACGCCCCACATCAGCCCGACCGGCAGATCATGCAGGAAGGCAAGTTCGGTGTCCGGATCGACCACCACCAGCCCGTCGGGCTTGGCCACCTGCGAGGCGATCTTGGCCAGATGCTTGGTGCGCGCCACGCCGATCGAGATCGGCAGGCCAAGCTCTGCCCGGACGCGCCGACGCACCGTGGCGGCGATCTCGGGCGGCGGCCCGAACAGATGCGTGCA
Source organism: Mesorhizobium sp. M0062 (assembly GCF_040323125.1). Lineage (NCBI taxonomy): Bacteria > Pseudomonadati > Pseudomonadota > Alphaproteobacteria > Hyphomicrobiales > Phyllobacteriaceae > Mesorhizobium > Mesorhizobium sp. M0062. The sequence goes on along the minus strand of NZ_JAMYUO010000016.1, from coordinate 121,639 downwards.
GCCGGCGACGTCGGCAAAGGCTTCATCGATGGAAATCCGCTCGACCAGCGGCGTGAAATCGTCGAGCACCTTGATGGCGGCATCGCCCAGCCGCTGATAGTCGGCGAAATGGCCGCCGACGAAAATCAGTCCGGGGCAAAGCTCGCGCGCGCGTCGTCCGGGCATGCCGCCGCGCACGCCGAAAACCCTGGCTTCGTAGGAGGCGGCAAGCACGACGCCGCCGCCGACGGCGATCGGCTTGCCCCTGAGCGCCGGGTCGAGCAGCTGCTCGACCGAGGCGTAGAAGGCGTCGAGATCCGCATGCAGGATGGTGGGTTCCATCCCGACCGTTCCCTTTGCGGCGTTGCAGCATTAGCCGCGTCTGTTGTGAGAGGCGTTTTTCCGAACAAATAGAGAACAAACAGGGCCTATTGTCAAGCGAAGCGGTTGCCGCCGGCCGGTCCGTTCCAGGTCGGGCCGTCGAGTGCTCCGCCTGGGCATCGGACCTGCGGAACATTGTCTCTCGCCTCAGCGTTCATATCCGCGACGGGACGCTGTTTTTGTGGAGGCCGGTATGGGCCAGTTCGAGATGATCGACCTCGTCAGCGTCGTTGACGCCTGCACGAGCGATCGCGTTGCCGGGCACTGCGTGTCAATGGCCAGGGCGGTGGAGGAGTTGCGAGTGCTGACCGGTGATTTCGTATCGCCGGACGAGACGGTGGCCAACGCGCTGTCGGCAGTGGCGCTGGGGCGCGGCTGCGCGGTGGTGTTCGACGAGCGAGCGGGCGCCGACATCTTGCTGACGCCGTAGCGCGGCGGCGCCGGGTTGTGGCAGCCAGAAAAGTCGAACAGCGTGCAAAAAGCTGTGCAGGCATGGCCCCATAACCGGGGCGTGGAAAATTTCTGCACGTGGGTGTATTCTCCAGGTCGCAAGCGGTCGCAGACCGCATAGGGGGAGAAATGACATGCCGAGGGTTTCAGAACTCTTTTTCAAAACTGCCATCTTGTTCCTGATGTTGGGGATTGCGGCCGGCCTGCAGATGGCGATCTCGGGCGACCACGCCGCTTTTCCGGCGCACGCGCATATCAATCTGCTCGGTTGGGTGACGAGCGCCATCTTCGGCGGCTACTACGCGCTCAATCCGCAAAAGGCGGCGCGTCGCGTCGCCATGATCCACTACGGGCTCTACACTCTCGGCTTGGTGATCATGCTGCCGGCGCTGTATGTGATGCTGCAGGGAAACCCGGCGCTTGAACCGATCGTCGCCGGCGGCTCGCTCATTATCGCCGCTGCCGTTCTGGTTTTTGCTTTCGTGGTGTTTTCGCCCGAAACGGCGCGCTCGGTGTCCGGCGTGGTTCCGGCCTCTCGCTGACTGTTCGCGCGCGGCGATCAAAGTCCGACCCGCATTCGCGACCCGCGACACGGGTTGGCCAGGCCGATGGCCGCAGCCGCTGGCTGCGGTGTCTATCGCCGCGTCGGCGTTTAACATACCCGAGTCCCACCACGTATTATTTCGTGACTATTTGGCGCCGGAACCTTCCCAGATATCGCGCGTTGCGGCGACTGTATTCGCGCTGCCTTATATATAGGCAGACTTGAGTACGTCCACAGCATGGGTTGGGGGAGGAGCAGGCCACCATGTCGAAAAGAGAAATCGGAACGTCGGCCTCACTGGGCCGACGCATCGCCGATCTGAAAGCCAGGATGCGAGACGCCAGCGTTACTGAACACGAGATGCAGACCTTCCAGAAGGTCGCAGCCATCATGGGAGGTGTCGAAGGCTCCCTACGCCTCGACGCCGACGACCTGATCGCGGCGTCCTTCGTCACCGAGGCGCTCGGCGATCCCGGGTCGAATTGAAGGTCAGAGCCCGTCGGCACTCAAGTGCCGGCGGTCGATGGCCCGGTTCGCAGCGCCGCGATGCCGGAGCGTGTCTGCACCGCCCGCGGCGGGGATTTCTTGCGCACTTTGAAGATTTCAGGCGAGCGGCCTCGACGGCGCTTGAAATATTGGGCTTCTCGTTCGTGCTTCTCGGCTGCTTCTCGGCTGTCGAAGGTGCCGAGATTGTCGCCGTCCAGCCCTTGACCACAAGGGCTAAGCCAAACCGCCAAGGCGCCTTAAACGAAGGATCCGGCCAGCCGGATCCTTCGAAATATCGCGATGCTCCGGCATCGCCTTCAGCTCATACTTGGTCCAACTGGTGACGGCGTGGACGTCCCGGGAAACCTCTCGAAAGTCCGCGGTCGCTGCCTTACACGTCGTCGAACGGGCCGCCGCGCCTCGCCAGGTCGTGACCAATGGCGGCTTCCTCGGCGTCGTCGGGCAAGGCATCGTCACTGTCCTGGTAGGGGTTGTCGTCATCCTCCTCGGGCAGTTCGCCTTCCTTCTCGACACCGGTGGTGTCCGGCAGGCTTTCCTCATCTGCTCCGTCGGGTAGGACCGTTGCGCCACGCAGCGCATCCCAATCCTGCCGGCGCGGCGTCGGCGCTTCCACTTCATCATTGGCGATCCTGTCGCGGGCATCGTTTTTGCTCGGCGGCGCCTCGACCTCGTCATTGGGTTTTCTGTTTCGTTCTTCCATGATTGCCTCCTCCGGGCGGCTTTGCGTCGAGAAGGTGGAACTCACTTCCGGCTGTCAGGTTCCGGCAACCACTCCATCTCCGTGGAACCAATTGCCGCCAGTCTGCTTTGCCAGGGACTAGTCTGCTTTGCCAAGGAGATGAATCCAGAGGAGCTGGACCATGAAGACTTTCCCCCTCATCCCATGCGTGCTGCTCTTGGCGCTGGCCGACCCGGCGGCTGCGCAGGACAATGGCGACCAGCACGGCCCTGCCGCGCCTTGCCAGGCGCAGCCTCAGGACGATGGTCAGAAGCCGCCGGTCGCCAATGGCGGCGGCGAATCGACCAGCACGCTCGGTCCCTGCGGCGGCGTGCTGCAGCCGCCGCCCAGTGGTGACCAGGATATGACGCAGCCGCCGCCGGACCAGGGCAAGACGCCGGTGATCAAGCCTGGCGAGGTGCCTGCGCAGCCGCCGAAGCAATGACCTTTGCTTGAAACTTCACGGCGTGGCACGAAGGCGGTCGGTTCCGGTCTTGGCCGGGCGACGCGGTCACCGGATCAATGCCGGCGCCGGCCGCAATCGCCACCGGAATTGGAGCCGTGCATCATCCATGTCGAAGGTCTCCTGAGGGATTGTGCTTCAATGCGAATCTTGCGGGTGCGGGTTCTGCTGGCATGACCGGGAAGCCGATCAATTTAGTCTCCGCTTGCGGAACAAGACCGTACCGGCTGCGTTTGCCTCCAGGAGCCCGCCACCTCGATTTGCGCTGTTTTCGCCTCGCGCGGGAACACGGCGGAGCTCGCCAACAACGACAGGAGACGAAGATGAAAACCATCCTTATTCCCGCCGTCGCCGGGCTCGCCATGATCGCTGGTATCGGTATTGCCGCCGCCGACGAGGTCATCGTCACGCAGCCGGCACAGCAGCAGGTGATCATCACCCCGGAACAGCGCACGGTCGTGCACCAATACGTAAAGAAACATCCGCTTGCCTCGGTCAATCTGCTCGGCGTCGAATTGAATGTCGGCACTGCCTTGCCTGACACTGTCGAGCTGCAGGAGGTTCCCGACGTCCAGTACAGATACGCCGTGGTCGACAACCATACCGTGTTGGTCGACCCCAGCACGCGCAGGATTGTCGAGGTGGTCGAGTAACGCTCGACAACCTAACCATTCATCGGTGATACGGCCCTGTCGTTCTTCCCAAAAGGGCGGCAGGGCCGAATGACGAACATGATGAAAGGAGAATTGCCATGTTGCCGCATGTCGAGACCCCGAACTCCGCCAATGTTGCGGCGTGTTGCGACAAGTTGCTGGCCGAGCGCAACACGGCGCTGTTATCGATGAAGGAAGCGATCGCGCTCCTGCGGGAGCGCACCGGCACCGATCGTTCGGATGCCGACCTCGCGGGGCTGATCGTCAAGAAAGCGGCGCTGCTCGGCGTTGCGGTGATTTCCGACCCGCGCTGAGATGTCTCGTCACTCAAGACGCCGGCCGAATTTTCGGCTAATGTTTTCGTGGAATCTGGACCAACCGACCGGACCCAACCACGGAGGCTTAAGTGACGGACGACAAACAGGACCGCATTCGCCAGCGCGCGCACGAGATCTGGGAAAAGGCCGGCCGGCCTGAAGGCGCGCATCAGGAACACTGGGAGCAGGCCACGGCTGAAGTCGATGGCGCGGTCGCCAAGCCCAAAAACGCGGCGAAGAAAGCTGACGCCAAGCCCGCCAAGGCAGCCGCCAAGCCAAAGGCGGCGAAGCCTGCCGCCGCAAAGTCCGGCAAAGCCAAATCGAAATAAGGCCAGAAATAAGGCCAGTCGAAATAAAGCAAGGCCGGAATTCGCTGGCCGGGGCCATCCTTGGCGCCCGCCGTTCAGGCGCGCCCGAGCCTCTCAACCTGACGAATTGCGCCTGCGACGGGCAGCGCAATTCCTTGTGTTTGGCGACAGGCGCCCTCATGCCTCCCAGGCATAACTCGACAGCGCAAAGCGAATGCCGGCAGCTGTCATGGCCAGTTCGCATTCGGTGATCTGGCGCAGGTGGCGCAGATAGCGCGTTACAGTCTGTGGCAGCCAGCCGGCGCAGGCCTCGACATAGGCGCGGCTGTGAACAAGGGTGCCGGTCGACAGCCTCTCGTCCTTATCGGCAACGACTTTCAGATATTGGCGGATGAAGCGGATGTCGTCGGCGATGTCTTGGCTGGCCATTCGCCAAGCCCCGGCGAGGCGTTCGCACTGATCGAATGACAAGGGCAACAAAGGGGGCGGCAATAAAGGCGGCGGCAACAAAGGCGGCGGCAACGACGGGGGTGACAGCAAAGGCCGAGAGAGATCGGCGAAGGCAACATGGTTCGCTGTGCTCAAGGACATTCCTCTCTGCGAAAAGAGATATCGTACTTTATGTACGAATAAGCGTCAAGCCAATTTCGTACGGTTGGGACGATGGAAATGAATATAGCAGCGGTCGCTTCAGCTAATCCCGCATCGTGAATCCTTCAGGAGTCGCACCAATTTCGCGGAGGGATTTCCCCAGGATGGTGTGACTGTTTTCCCTCGTGGCGGCGTCGAACAGGTTCAAGCCGCCCCGGATCGTCTCGCGCCAGTTTTCGCCCTTGTCCCACGCTTCCATGAAGGCGAAGGCAAGGTCGTCCTGGCGACGCGTGGCTTCGAGCGCTTGGGTCAGCAGGCGCGCTTGATGGAGATCCTTCTCCCGCTTGGCGCCAGCGCTCGGCCCGCGTCGCGAGGCGACGATCAGCTTGTGGATGGCGTAGCGCTGGGGCGAGGGGACCAGCACAGGCAAGCCCGAGCGATGCAGGAGCACAGTCCGGATGGGGTCGCGGATAAGGAAATCCAGAAACCGTAAGGGCTGCGCGGAGTCTCTGCCGTTTTCTTATAATTACGTTTATCAGCTTGAATTTCAACGCAGTTATAAGAAGTTCGTGGAAACGTTATAACGCAACGAACTGACGAGTCGTCTGTTAACGCCCGGGCGCCCGGCACGTCTGGCCCAAAACACTTTCCCGCAGTGCCTCAACAAACGGCTTCCCCAATGCCGCGAACGGTGCTTTAACCCGCCCATCCACAGGGGTGCTCCGTATCGTCGGGGCTGAGATGAGGGCGGCAAGCCTTCGGACCCTAAAGCTGATCTGGATAATACCAGCGGAGCGAGGCGGGCGATGTTTTCAGGCGCACAGATTTCCCTTTATCCCATGACCGACGATTTCGTCGGCGTCATCCTCGGCGCGCTCGGCGCGCTCGATCCCTGGCGCGACCGGCTGCGGATCGAAACCGATGACATCTCGACCCTTATGGTCGGGCCGCCCGAGGTGCTGTTTCCCGCCATGCGCGACCTGTTCGTCGCGGCGGCCAAAAGCGGCAAGCACTGCGTGCTTTCGGCGGCGGTCTCGCGCGGCTGTCCGGGCGAGCCCGACGATCCGATCTGCCGCTCCGACGAGACCGGCGGCCCCGCCATTCCGCTGGACGAGCGCAAGATCGCCGCGATCCGCGCTGTCCAGGCCACGCCGTCGACCGGCCAGCCGGTGGCGGCGCAGTTCTCGCTCTACGTTATGGGCACGGGCGACCATATGGACGAGATCTACGGCTGCATCGATTTCCTGAAACAGTCCGGCGTCTTTGAGCGCTCAAAGAACTTCTGCACCAAATTGCGTGGCGATGCCGGTGCGGTGTTTGCCACGCTCAACGAGGCCTTCTGCCGCTTCGGCCCCGGCGCCGGCCACGTCACCCTCGACATCACGATCTCGGCGAACAGCCCGAGCGCCGTCTGAGCCGCGGCTCAAGCGTCGTTCCTTGAGGATATTGCCGTGGCTGGTTTATCTGACCCATTGCGTGGAGGAGATGCCTCTGACCCCTCAGCACAGAGAGGAGGGGAGCCATTGGCGATTGGCGAAGACCGCGATGCCCACGAATCTCCCCCCTCGAGCAGGAGATGGCCGGCAGGCCAGAGGGGGTCCCAGCGCGTGGAGCGCCGACGTCCTTTTCGCATCGGCAAGGCGTGGGCGCTCTATGCGAGACGACCCCCTCTGTCGCCTTCGGCGACATCTCCCCCTCGAGGGGGGAGATTAGCCGCAGCCATCGCCAAGACCATCCCCGCCGCCTGCGCCTCCGCCCTGCTCCTCGCGGCGTGGGAGCTCTACGCCCGCTATGGTGGCGCTGCGCCCACCATGCTGCCGGCGCCGTCGCGCGTGCTGCAGCAGGCCTGGGAGCATCGCGCTGCCCTTGCCGACAACACGCTGCCCACCATCCGCGCCACATCAGCCGGCTTCGCCTGCTCGTTGGTCGCTGCCTTCGTGCTTTCGGCGCTGGTCGATTTCTTGGCCCCGCTGCGCCGCGCGCTGTTTCCGCTGCTGATTGTCAGCCAGACCTTGCCGCTGGTCGCGATTGCGCCGCTCATCGTACTGTGGTTCGGCTTCGGGCTGATGCCAAAAATCTTGCTTGTGGCGCTCGTTACCTTCTTCCCGATGATGGTGGCGCTGGTCGAGGGTTTTGCCGCGACCAGCAAGGCGATTTCGCAGATGCTCGCCACCATGGGGGCAGGGCGCTGGCGCATCTTCTGGCTGGCGCGCCTGCCTTCGGCGCTGCCCTATTTCTTCGCCGGGCTGCGCATCTCCATCACCTACGCCGTCGTCGGCGCGATCTTCGCCGAATATGCGGGGGCGGCGAAGGGGCTGGGCATCTACATGCTCAATGCCAAGAACAACTTTCGGCCCGATCTGGTGCTCGCCGCGGTCGCCGTCAGCGCCGCGCTCACGCTTGTCTTGTTCGCCATTGCGGTGCTCGTCCAGCGCTTCGCCATGCCTTGGGAGAATGCAGGGAGCGAAAGCCGCGACGGCAAGGTTGAAGCTGCAGAAGAGAACCGTCAATGACGCGGCTCGAACTCCGGGACATCAGGAAGAACTTCGGCGCGCTTGAGGTGCTCGCCGGCATTTCGCTTCATGTCGCGGCCGGCGAGTTCGTCTCCATCCTCGGCCCTTCCGGCGCCGGCAAGTCGACGCTGTTCCAGTTGCTGACCGGCGCGCTGAAAGGCGAGGGCGACATGCGCTTCGACGGCGCGCCATTGCAGGGCAGCCCCTTCGCCTTCATGCCGCAGCGCGACGCGCTGATGCCGTGGCGGCGCGTCATCGACAATGTGACGCTGGGGCTGGAAGTGCAGGGTCTTGGCCGCAAGGCGGCGCGCGAACGCGTCGCGCCGTTGTTCGCTGAGTTCGGCCTTGCCGGTTTCGAGCGCGCCTGGCCGGCCGAGCTTTCCGGCGGCATGCGCCAGCGCGCCGCCCTTTTGCGCACCGTGGTGCAGCAGCGCGACATGCTGCTGCTCGACGAGCCCTTTGGCGCGCTGGATGCACTGACCCGCGCGGGTATGCAGCGCTGGCTGGAAGGCATGTGGCAGCGCCAACGCTGGACGGCGCTGCTGATCACCCATGACGTGCGCGAAGCCGTCTACCTCTCCGATCGCATCTATCTGATGTCGGCGCGGCCGGCCCGCATCATCGGCGAGATTGCCGTGCCGCTGCCGCGCCCGCGCACCACCGGCAGCGATGCCGCGCGCCAGGCCGCCGCGCTCGAAGCCGACATCCTCGACACGCTGCTCAATCCCGGGACTGACCGGCCCTCGTTCCCGCAGACCGCTCAAAGGAGTTTTTCATGACCGAATTCACACGCCGGCAGGCTTTGCTGCTGACGCTGGCTGCCGGACTGCCGCTTGCCTCTCGCGCTCATGCGGCTACGCAAAAAATCACCGTCGCGCTCGACTGGACGGTCAACACCAACCATGTCGGCCTGTTCGTTGCCCGCGACAAAGGGTTCTACCACGAGGTCGGGCTCGATGTTGAGATCCTGCCCTATGGCGATACTGGCGGCGGCACGCTGGTCGCCAACCGCATCGCCGATTTCGGCATTGCCGGCGTCGGCCTGTTCACCCAGCGGGCTGCCGGCGCCGATCTCAAGGCGGTCTACGCCGTGGTCCAGCAGGAGACCGGCCGGTTGGTCTTCAACGCGGATCGCGGCGAGATCAAGAGTCCCAGGAATCTCGACGGTCTGACCTATGGCGGCTTCGGCAGCGCCTGGGAAAACACGCTGATCTCGACCATCATCCGCCACGATGGCGGCAAGGGCGTTTTCGAGACGGTGACATTAGGCACCTCGGCCTATGAGGCGCTGGCCAACGGCTCGGTCGACTTCACGCTGGAGGTCTCGACCTGGGAAGGCGTCGCTGCCGAGCTGAAAGGCGTCAGGCAGCGCGGCTTCCGCTACGCCGACTACGGCGTGCCCGACGAGCACACTACCTTGATCGCCTCCAGCAATGCCTATCTCCAGGCAAACCCGAAGGCCGCATCGGCCTTCGTCGAGGCAACGCGGCGCGGCTACCAATTTGCCTGCGATCACCCGCAGGAAGCCGGCGATCTGCTGATGGCTTCCAACAAGGATGCGCTGACCGACCCGGCGCTGATCCACGCTTCGCTGAAGATGCTCGTCGACGGGCATTTCTTGCGCAGCCAGGACGGCGTCATCGGCACCATCGACAGGGCCAAGATCGAGGCGATCGGTACCTACCTCTTCAGGGCCGGCATATTGCTCGATGGCGATGGCAAGGCTCTGAAGGAGAAGCCGGATTTCGGGGGGTATTTTACGAACGAGTTTTTGGGAGCGTAATCTCCCCCCTCGAGGGGGAGATGTCGCCGAAGGCGACAGAGGGGGTCGGTACGTCCTGACGCGACTTCCTATCGCGGACAGAGGACGTCAGCGCCTTACGCGCGGCGACCCCCTCTGGCCTGCCGGCCATCTCCCCCTCGAGGGGGGAGATTGCGCCTCACCGCCTTCTCCCTCACATATCGATCATCGAGCGCTTCACCCGGCCGATGATGGTGATGGCGCCTTCGAGCGCCGGCGGCGGGATGTCCATGTAGGAGGCCGGCTGGAAGGGCGGGTTCTCGTTGGGGCGATAGCGCTTGTAGGTGGCCTGGCCGCTTTCGTCCGAAATGACATAGCAGCCATTGGTCACCAGCCGCTTGTCCCTGAGGTTGACGAAGATGATCGAATCCGGTGGCGAGATCTTGTTCATCGACGGGCCGTCGACGCGCAGCGCAATCCATTGGCCCTGCTCCAGATCGGTGGTGGGGATGGTCGGATAGTCGCTGAGATTGACCACCATGTCCTGGCTGCCGAGTTCGCCGGCGCTGATCCATGAGACGATGGGCACGTCGACGGTGGCCAGCGACGGCATCGGGATCTGCCGGCCCGACTCGTCAAAGCCGAAATGGCCCCCCGAAAGGCTGCCGCCGTCGCCGTTGAACAAGAGCCAGCCGGGATCGACGCCGAACAGGCGGCCGTATTTCTCCGCCGCCTTGCGCGACAGCGGCCGGTTGCCGTTCTCGTGACTGATCAGGGTGTTCTTGTTGATGTCGCGCAATGCCCGCGCGGCGTCGCTCGGCGAGGCATAGCCCGCCTCCGCCCGCGCCTGCTGCAATCTGTGCCTCGGTTCCTGCATCGTACAAATTGCCTGAAATTTATCGTCCAATATGTACGATTTCGCTTGCGTACGTTTCGTACATATCGTACGCTTAGCGCATGATCGAACAAATCGCAAGCGTTTCCGCAGACATCCTCAGCTTTCTCCCATCGTCCGGGCTGTCCTCCTCCCCGGTCCGGACGCAAACCGGGGCTTCTGCCCCGGATCCGGTCGAACCGTCGTCCCCCCGATCGACCGGAACGGCCGGAGCCGCTCCTCTCCCGGCTCCGGCCACCTCTTCAGCCCATGGCGCCGCCGGCGCGCCAAGGGCTGTCTCCGGCGGGCAGGGCATCTCCTGCATCCGCACGGAAGATGGCACCGTCATCCTGTTCGACCGGCTGACGGGCAGGGCGGTTTCCGCCCTCACCAAAGCGGCCGCCGAAGCCGCCTTGCGGCATCTCGCCGGCTCGCTGCCGGCCGCCAGTATCGGCTGACCGCACCGACCATCCGCTCTGATTTTTCCCGTGGGCCCTCGGGGCCGGCGCTCGGCCTTGCGCGCGCAATCAATGGATACCGACATGACTGCCTATACCGACACCGAATTGCAGGAGATCGCCGTCTGGCTGAGGGATGGCCTGTCGGCCACAGGGATCGCCGTCCGCTTCACGGCGCTGCGCGGCAGTCCGGTCTCGCGCAATGCCATCATCGGCATCGTCCACCGCAACAGCGCGTTGAAGACCATCGGCTTCGCCAACCCCAGAGGCGGCAGGTCCGGCGGCCGACCGAGGAAGAATGCGACGGGGAAGACTGCGGCAAACGAGAATACCGCCAAGAGGAATCCGCCGGCGCAGCCAAGCAAGCTCGTAAGGGAAGTAGGAGTTTCGAAGCAGGCCGCGCCGGTCAAACCGGCCGCCAAACCGAGCCGTCAGCCATCGGCCAGGCCTCTGTTGCCAGCCCGTCCGGCGCCCTCGATCCCGGGCGAAGGACGGCTGGTGGTGGACGGCGAAATCTACCGCTTCAATGTGTCGGCGCCGCGCCCTGCTTCGCTCGGGCGTCAGCCGCATGTCGCCGCCATGCGCTTCATCGACTGCCTGTTCGACCGCTGCCGCGCGCCGCTCGACCTGACGCTGGAGGAAGACCCCGACAAAGACCCTCCCGGCAGCCGGCCGGGATTGGAGATGCTGTGCTGCGGCCTGCGCACAAGGGCGCTGAAAAGCTACTGCGAATATCATCAGACGCGTTTCCACCGACCTGTGGCGGAGGTGGTGTGAGCGGCTGGGCTCCGTTCCTCGCCTCCGGACGACCCCACCAATGACCGAAAGCCGGCGGGACAGCGCCCCCCTCTGTCCTGCCGGACGTTCGTCGCTCGGGAAGCCAAGCAATTGGCTTTCCGTCCGCTTCGCGGACCACTCCTCAACCCCCACGCGGGGGGAGATTGGCAGCTCGCCCGCACTGCCTTCCAACGGCGGTGGTGATTGGCGAAAGCCGACGCGACATCCGATCTCCCCCCAAGTGGGGGAGATGCCCGGCAGGGCAGAGGGGGCGCGAAGGAACGCCAACCTTCCGGCTCAACAACCCAATCCCACAAGGATCCCCCGATGAGCAAAAAAACCGCGCAGAAAGCCAAACCGCCGAAATTGCCTGCGGGCGAAGCCGAGCAGGTGCGCATCCGCCGCGAGATCGGCCATGATTTCGCGCTGAAGGACGATCGCTTCGGCCGCAAGCGGTTGAGCGTCGGCACCGAAGAGGCGCGGCGCGTCTACGAGGTCTCCAATGACGGCTACACCGCGACCGGCGGCATCGTGCGGGTGCGCAATGTCGATCCGCTGGTCGGCATCACCTCGCTGACCCGCCAGCAGCGTGAGGCCGGCCAGCGGTTTCGCGACGATTTCGAGCGCGCCTCGCGTGACGGGCTGCGGCCGATGCCGTGGGAAGAGCGCATTGACGGCGGCCGCATCAATGGCGGCATCCCCGACCGCGTGCTCAACGCCGGCCGCGCTCATGCTCACGCCGTCGCCGCCCTGGCCCACTGGGAAGTGGCGGAGGTGGTTCGCAAAATCTGCCTCGAAGGCCAGTCGGTGAAGGCGCTCGCCGAGCGCACCGGCGAGGGACGAGATGTGGTGGTGAAGATGTTGAAGGTCGGGCTCGACCTTTTGGCCGTGGATTACGGGATGATGCTGATGCGGAAGCCGCGATAAGGCCGGCAGCCGCGTGGTGAAGCGGCCGGCCGGCAGATGCCGGCCGAACCGGTTTCACCCTATCGGATCACCGTTCGCAAACGCGAATTTCCTCGACGATCCTGTGATGATGGCGCCAATGCTTGACCAACTCTATGCGGCAATGGCGATGGTGCCTGTGATACCTGTGGTACCTGAAGCCGTTATCGTAGGCATTATACTGGTAGTAGGGGCGAGGAGCGTAGCGATCGTAATAGTCGCCATAGCTGTCATTGTAGTCATCGTCATAGTAGCCGTTGCCGATGCCGATCACGACGCGCCCGCCGGCATTCGCCGGAGCGATCATCGCCGCCGCCGCAGTGATAGCGATAGCCGAAGCAAGCAGGAGCTTTCTCATAGCTGCCTCCTATTCAAGGTTGCGCTAATATAACTCGCTGGGCACGACCTCGTTCCATAATTTTGCAAGATGCGAACGACCCCTGCGCCGTGCATTGCGAGGAAAGCCGGCGTCACCTCCTGTCAGCATCGTCCCCGGATTTTTGAACCCTTCGCCGCCCCAGCCATTAATCCGGCATGAATCAGCAAGGGAAGGACGAGACCATGCATGTCATTCTTGGAGGTACCGGCCATGTCGGCTCGGCGGCGGCAATGGCGCTGTTGCGGCAGGGCGAGGATGTCACGGTGGTGACGCGCGACGAGTCGAAGGCCGCATGGTTGGTTGAACAGGGCGCGGAGGCCGCGGTTGCCGATGTGCTCGATGTCGAGGCGCTGCGTGAAGTCTTGCGGCGCGGCAAGCGGGCGTTTCTGCTCAACCCGCCGGCCGATCCATCGACCGACACCGACGCCGAGGAGCGCAAGACGGTTGGCGCCATTGCGGCGGCGCTGGAGGGCTCCGGCCTCGAAAAGCTGGTGGCGGAATCGACCTACGGCGCGCAGGCCGGCGAGGGTGTCGGCGATCTCACCGTCCTTTACGGCCTCGAGCAGAAGCTGAAGGCCCAGGCCATTCCGGCAAGCATCAACCGCGCCGCCTATTACATGAGCAACTGGGATCAGGCCCTGGAGACGGCGCGGCGCGACGGCGTCATCACCTCCTTCTTCCCGGCGGATTTCGAGCTGCCGATGGTGGCGCCGCAGGATCTCGGCGAGGCCGCGGCGAGACGTCTGCTGGAGCCGACGGACAAGACCGGCACGCACTATATCGAGGGCCCTCGGCGCTACTCAGCCGCCGATGTCGCCGCAGCCTTCAGTGCGGCGTTGCGCAAAAACGTGCGCGTGGTCACGGTGCCGCGCGAGCGCTGGACAGAAACCTACGAAAAACTCGGCTTCTCCAAAGCGGCGGCCGAGTCCTACACCCGCATGACCGGGGCCACGCTGGACAAGCCGGCGGAGCCGGAAAACCCGGAGCGCGGCACGACCAGCCTGGAAAGCTATATTGCTGCGCTCGTCGAGGGCCGGCCGGAAGACCTGTTGAAGGGTGCCGCGTAAAGTGAAGGGTTGCTGTTGAGAAACAGGCGCTTCGACGACCTACGTGGCCCGCTATTCCTATTGCCTGACCGTTCGGCAGTTGCCCGCCGGCGGCGTGGTCTTGCAGATATCGATGGAGGTGCGCGTGTCGCCGTGACCGGCTTCGGTTATCAGATTCAGGTCCAAAAGTTCGTATGTCACGAGGTATCGTATGCTGTCGTCGGGTATTTTTTGCATGGCCGATACGATCCACGAACCTGCTTCCATCTCGGTGAAATAGCTGTCGACTTTGCGTTCATACCATTTGGGTATCGGAACGAGGACGATGGTCTTCTTGCCGTGGATTTTCTTGGCGGTCGGCAGCATGATCCGGTGAATGCCGACAAAGGCGCGGCTGTCTGCCAGGCGCCGTACGCCGCCCGCAAGAACCATCGTACAAGCTGACGAACAGACTGCGCCGACGGGGTTGGCGACGCCGAAGCGGAGGTCGCCCGGCCCGCAGGCTTTTGTGTCTGGCGCGCATTCGGAGAACTCCGTCTTGCCAACCATCGTGTCGAGCCCGCTGGCGCGGATCATATGGCCAAGCGCCATCGCCGCATCGGTCTCGCCGCCCGGGGAATTCAACGCCAAAGGCAATTTGCGGGGGCCGAGTTTTTTCAGCAAAGCCTTCAGCAAAGCTGGCGTGCCGGCCACGATGTGACCTTCCGCCGAAATCCATTCCGGGCATGTCGGCTCGCATCCTGGCGTGCTGTTGCGTACAACGACGAAGTGCATCGGCGGTGTATATGCCAGTATGGCAGGCTCAGGCGTCGTTTGGGCGATCGCGCCGCCAATCGCCAGCAGCACGAAAACCAACGTCCATGCGAATGTCTTCATGCCGAGCCTCGCCTGGCAGAGCATCACTTGAGAAATGGGTCTTTGCAAGCATTATCAAAACAAGCCGAGCACGTGTTTCTATGGGCCGCGCACTATCTCTGCATGATGGACAGGCGCTACTGGCGGCCCCTGTCTGAACCGTCGTCGCTTTCCGCCGCCCCCTCCCACCCGAACACACTGCGCCCTCCAAGCAGGTGCGACTGGTCGAACTCGCCGGCGACGATCTCCTTAAGGCTTGGCCCGGTGACGTAGCGCTCCAGCCGCCGCGCTTCGCCATCCAGCCGCTGCAGCGCGCCGAGCTCTTCCTCGCGGCCGAGCTTGGCCTTGCCGACGGCCGATTTCAGCACCGCAATCGTCTCGTCATAGACTTTCAGCGGCACCGGGAAGGGGTGGCGGTCCTTGCCGCCATGGGCAAGCGAAAAGCGCGCCGGATCGGAGAAGCGGCAGGGCGCGCCATGCACCACTTCCGCCACCATGGCCAGCGCCCGCACCGTGCGCGCGCCGACGCCGGGCACCAGCAGCAGCTCGGGAAAATCGGCCGGCCCGCTTTCTATTGCCGCGGAAATGTTGCCATGCAGCCGGTGCATGACGATGTCGCTCTCGCGCACGTCGTGATGCGCCGGCATCACCAGATTGGGCAGCATCGGCTGCGCCGCCGGTTTCGCAGGCGCTGCTTTCGGCGGCGGCTCCAGCACGGCAAGCTCGTCGAGGATCCGTTCCGGGCTCATGGTCTTCAACAGGTCGATCTGGCCGCTACGTGACGGCGCGGCGCGATGGTCGGTCAGGTTGACGATCTCGCCCTGCCGCTCGCCCTCGATCGCCGCATGCGGCTGGTCGACGAAGCTTGTCAGCCCTTCCGACAGCCAGTGATAGCGCCGCGCCTGGCGGCTGTCGCCGTTCATGCCTTGCTGCACCACCACCCAGCGGCTGTCGTCGGTGACGATGAAGCCGTGCAGATAGAGGTCGAAGCCGTCCTGCACGGCCGCACTGTCCACTTTGGCGACCAGGCGGCTGGCGGTGGCGAGTGCCGCGCCATCGATGCCGACGCGTTCGCCGATCGCGGTCAGCTCCTGCGGCGTCTTGCGCGAATGCGCGCCGCGCCCGCCGCAGACATGGATGCCGAGCTCGCGCGACATCGGGTTCAGCCCGCGCTTCAGCGCGCCGACGACCGAGGTGGTGATGCCCGAGGAGTGCCAGTCCATGCCCATGACGGCGCCGAAAGACTGGAACCAGAACGGATGCGCCAGCCGCCGCAACAGCTCGTCGCGGCCATAGTGATGGATGATCGCCTCGCACAACACCGCGCCCAGCCGCGTCATGCGATCGCCCAGCCATTTCGGAACCCGCCCGCCATGCAGCGGCAAATCCGCACTGCCGCTTCGCTGCGTCAAGTGAAAGCTCCGTGGCTAAGGCGCACCGGCGGTGCGCCTGTGATCTAGATGGCATTTGGGGGGCGATTTGCAAGTGGGGTGGGGGCGGCGACTATCGTCGCCCTACGCTCTTCTTGGCGTCTCGCCGAAAGATGCAGTTACGCCGCCTGTCGCACCTGGCAATAAGGTCGGCTCCATGCTTGTAGGCGAGACAGGTCTCGAATAGAGCTTACCCAGCCGACGGCAACTATTAAAATCAAAAACGATGTCGCAATTCTGGTGGGTAAATCACAGTCAGACCGCCTGCCAAGAGATCGACGGGCAATATCTCTGGTCGCCCAAAACTCAGAAGAATGGGGCACGCAGCGAGTTCTACAAAAATATGCGTCGGGCGACACCTGGTGACCTCGTGTTGTCTTTTTTCGGTCAAGCCGTGCGCTATATTGGTCGGGTAGCGGAGTTTGCATTCACAGCACCGAAACCACCGGAGTTCAAGAACACTGGAGCCAATTGGAACGAGGAAGGTTGGCTTCTCCCGGTGTATTGGGCGCCGCTCCTGCCGACGGTGCGCCCGTCGGACATAATTGGCGAATTGGGTCCGCTTCTGCCTCCCCGATACTCGCCCATCGACCCAAACTCCGGATCAGGCCGTCAAAACGCCTATCTCGCGAGCGTATCGCAAGAGGTGTTTCACACCATTGTCGCGGGTACAGCTTTCGACCGCGAAGCTCTGAGGCGTGGTGGCGCAAACAGTCTCACTTTCGATGTCGTCAATGAAATTTTAGAGGACGTCGTTGAGCGCCGTATCCGAGACGACCTCCAACTCGAGGACACTGTAAAGACGAGCGTCATTCAAGCTCGTCGCGGCCAAGGTAAATTTCGTTCCAATGTCGAAGCCATGGAGCGCTCGTGCCGACTCACAGGGGTCACCAATCCCTCGTTGCTGATTGCAAGCCACATCAAGCCTTGGCGCCTATGCGCTTCCGCGCAGGAGCGCTTGGACGGCATGAACGGGCTGCTCCTCACGCCTGATGCCGACCACCTCTTTGACCGTGGCTTCATCAGTTTTGAAGATAGCGGGCAGGTCCTCATATCCCAGCGCGTCGACAAGACTGATTTGCGGCGGCTCGGTTTCGAGCAATTGGTGATGCAGAGTTTCGGCTTTGCCGAAGCCCCCGCCGTCTGGCGCACTAGCACCTTCACCCCGCCGCAGCAGGCTTACCTCGCTCACCATCGAGAGGATGTGTTTGTGGCATAGCTCGCATCAACTGAGCGGTCAGCCGTCAGGTCCCCCTACCTCGCCGCCCCCTAAAACACCGCCTTCTCCAAGACCGGCTCCAGTGATTCAGCAAATGGCGTCGCCAGGTGGTGTCGGTCGCGGAAGGCGAGTTGGCCGTTGATGAACACGTGGCAGGTTTGGGCGTCGCAGAACTGGCTGGTCAGGTCGACATAGGTGGCGCCGGGCACGCTGCGCACGACGTCGCGCTCGGCCGCGGCGATGTCGTCGTTCGCCGCCGCGTCACTCGGCGTGTCGCAGACTTCAGGCACCTGCCCGCGCCACAGCGCCCGCGCCACGCATTTGTCGGCATAGCTTCCATTGTAGGGAACGTCCCGGATTACCGCGACCTTGATCCCGGCCCGGCTGAATGCCGCCAGCGTCCAGCGCAGGCCGGCCTTCCACTCCTCGTTCCAATCGGCGTGCTTCAGTTCCTCGGGCGATTCCTTCATCACATTGCCGATCGAGAATTCCGAGATCACCACCATGTGCGGGTGCAACGCGATAATGTCCTTGACCGATTGCTCCCGCCACTGGTCGCATTCGGTGTAGTCGCGCTTCAGCCGCCAGTTCCAGGTCGTCACCCGCGAGGCACGGCAGGACGATTTGAGATAGGTGACGAGGCGATAATTGTTCTTGGCCGCCGCGTCGATCAGCGGCGTCGACCAGTGGTCGGCATGCGAATCGCCGAACAGCGCAATCGAGCGCCCGGCGTCCTTGTTGCCGAACACGCAGGCCTTCGGCGTCACCGTCTCGAAGGAGAGAATACAGCCGGCCGCGCGCGCCGTGGACGGCTGCGCGGCGCTGGCGGCAATGCTGCGCTGCTCAGGGTCCAGATCGTGGACGGCAAGCCTGGCATTGGCGTAGGCGGCTGCGACGCCGGTGCCGGTCAGGAGGACGGCCGGCACCAGCGCCCGCGCCGCACTGGCCATCAGCCAGCCATTGCGGCGGATCGGGTTTTCGATGACATGATAGGTGAACCCCGACAGCGCCAGCGTCAGCGCCAAGCAGCCGAGCCGCTGCAGCGGCGAAAGTTCCGGCGTCAGCATCGTGGCATACACGATCACCGGCCAGTGCCAGAGATAGAGCGAGTAGGAGAGTTTGCCGACCCATTGCAGCGGCGCCAGCGCCAGTGCCTCGATCGGGCTTTTCTTAGCGCTCTCCTGCTGCGCGTGCGCCGCTCCTGCCAGCAGCAACAGCACGGTGCCGGCCACCGGCACCAGGGCGAGGAAACCCGGGAAGGGCGTTTCGTCGCTGAAGGAAAGATAGGCGCCGGCAATCAGCGCTAGGCCGAGCCACGCCAGCGGCGTGGCGAGCCGCGGGCGGTTTTGCCAGACTTGCTGCGGCACCATGCTGGCCAGCCCGCCGGCGGCGAACTCCCAGGCGCGTAGCGGCGAGAAATAGAAGGCCCAGGGCTGCGAGACCGTGGTGAGCCACGCGCAGACGGCGAACGAGACGAGGCCGGCAATGCCGATCACCAGGATCGCGCCGCGCTTGCCGGGGCGCAGCCATGCCGCCAGCACAAGCAGCGCCGGCCAGGCGACATAGAACTGCTCCTCCACCGACAGCGACCAGAAATGGACAAACGGGTTGCTGGCCGCATCGGCGGCGAAATAATCAAACGACCAGCGGATCAGCCACAGATTGATCATGTAGGCCGAGGCGAACATGGCGCCTTTGGAATAGAGCGATTGTTCCTCCGGCGACAGGATGAAGGCGCCGGCCACCAGTGTGGCGAGGATGACGAACAGCGACGCCGGCAACAGCCGCCGAGCGCGCCTGGCATAGAAGCGCCACAGGTTGAGCCGCCCGGTCTCGGTGATTTCGGCAAGCAGGTGTTTTGTGATCAGATAGCCCGAGATGACGAAGAAGATGTCGACGCCGGTGAAGCCGCCGGGCAGGCCGGTGAAGCCGAAATGAAAGGCGATCACGCCTGCCACCGCCAAGGCACGCAGTCCTTCGATATCGGGCCGGAACGATGCTGACACGATTTGCCACCTCGTGCTGGTGCATGACCCCGCCTCGGCGAGTAACGATCGCGCCGGGATCATACGTGCGGCAGCTTTGCGCCCAACGGGACACGGCGCTGCAACCGTTCACAGTCGGACCAAGACTCCGCCCTATGGGTCGATATCGCAATGCAACAAATCTAACGCAGTGCAACATTGGAGGAGGCGACGCCGCTGATCTCCCCCCTTGAGGGGGAGATGGCCGGCAGGCCAGAGGGGGTCGGTTCGACCGGACTCGGCCCAATCCTGCAAGTGAAGGCAGGCGCTCCACGCGCGGCGACCCCCTCTGTCGCCTTCGGCGACATCTCCCCCTCGATGGGGGAGATTAGGTCCCCGCCTCCTTCGCCAAATCTCCGACATCCGGGGTCGGCCCTTGCGTTGCCCCCGTCACACGCATCGGCTATCCAACCGGCAGCCATGCAATTCAAACGGAGCCTCCCATGACCAACACCACCATTTTCAAATTCGGCGCTGTCGAGCATGCCGAGGGCGGCGACTTACCGGGCTGGATCGTTGTCGCGGGCCGGCCGACCATGCAGACCGCCGTGCAGCACACCACCGCCGACGGCAAGGTGCTGTCGGGCACCTGGCGGGCCTCGCCCGGCACTTATCACGCCACCTACACCGACTATGAGTTCGTGCACATGATCGCCGGCCGCATCATCATCACGCCCGATGGCGGCACGCCTGTCGAGGTCGGTCCGGGCGATGCGTTCGTGGTCGAAGCCGATTTCAAGGGCACCTGGCAGATCCTCGAGCCGGTAACCAAGCACTTCGTCGTCAAGCTTGCTTGATCGACGTCGCCAGGGTCGCCTGATCGGCTCGTCGTCAGGCTTGCTTGATCGACGTCGTCAGGCTTGCCTGATCGGTGCCGATACACCTCGGCCGGCGCGGTTCATCGCCAGCGTCCCCCTCGCCCAGCAGGGGAGGGGGACGTAGCGAAGCGAATATCGGTTAAGAGGGCGTCACCTCGTTCGCTTCGAACCGATGCGGATCGAAAAGCTGAGACGATGGCGTTCTGCGGAGCCTGGTCGAGAGAACGCAGGCCAGGACTGCTGCCGGGTCGCCGGCGCGTCAGCCAAGAGCGAGCGGCGCACTTCGAGAGTGCATGCCGCCCGTCCGGCGCCGGGCCGTCAATGCTGTTGTTACGAAACCCCCCAGCCCCGTCTCAACCGCCACGGCCATGGCGTGACCCATGGCTTGCTATACGCATGCAGCACCGCGGTCTGTCAACGCCGCCCGCAATGGCCGCGGGAGGTCCCTTTTGCGCCTCCCGACCAGCTTTCCAGCCGGCCTCGCGCAAGCCATTCGCCGCTGCAAAATGCGCTTGAAATGGCGGTTTTCCGGGTGTTCCGGCCGCTCCGGAGCGGACCTTTGGCGCGACAGAGGTCGCGATCTAGGCGATTGGATGAATTTGTCTTTCGCGGCTGAAACGTTTCAGGAGCCGGATTGTAGACCTGACTTTTTTTGGGTGTATTTCCCTCACGTCAGTTTTGCACCCCAGCCGGCCCGATCGACCTGCCGGAGGGCAAGCCTCAGGGGCCGGCGTCGGCGCTCTGAGTCTCTCGGACCGACGGGCGCCGGACCATGCCGCTGACGACATAGGCCGCCGCGCCCAGCGCCGTGATCCAGAAGCTCGTCGGCCAGTCGGTCAGGAAGGCTAGCGTCAAGCTGATCCAGGCGATGATCACGGCAAGCGCGATGGACGTCAGCACGCCGGCTCCGACGCCGCTGGTAAGCCTGAGCGCGGTGGCTGCAGGCGCCACCATCAGCGCGAAGACGAGCAGCACGCCGACGATCTGCACCGCCTCGGACGTGGCGACGGCGACCAGCACCATGAACAGGGTCGAGACAAGAGTGAGGGGCACGCCGCGCGCTTCGGCGAGTTCCGGCTGCAGGCTGGCGAACAGCAGCGGCCGCGCGATCAGCAAAAGCGCGACAAGGATCGCCACCGCCAGCACCGCAAGCACGATAACGGTGCGCTGGCTGATGCCCAGCACATTGCCGAACAGCACGTTGGTCGCCTGCGAGGCGAAGGCGGTGTAGAAATGCAGGAACAGCAAGCCCAGGCCGAGCGACAGCGTCAAAACGATGCCGATGGCGACGTCGCGATGCGCGCGTTCGCCGAGCAGGCCGATGCCGATGCCGGCGGCGACGGTAAACACGGTGAGGCCGAGAAACGGCGACAGCCCGATCAGGCCGGCGCCGGTGGCGCCCGGAAAGCCGACATGGGAGAGCGCATGACCGGCGAAGGTCTGGCCCCGAAGCACGAGGAAATAGCCGACCGCGCCCGAAACGATGCCGACGATGGTGCAGGCATAGAAGGCGTTGCGCATGAATTCATAGTCAAAGATCGTGGACATGCGCCCCGCTCTCCAGTTCGACATCGTCGGCCATGACGAAGATGCGGCCGGCGACGCGCACCACATTGATATGCGTGCCATAGAGTTTCGACAGCACCGGACCGCTGATGACCTCGTCGACGGAGCCGATCGCCGCCTTGCGGTTGCCGAGATAGAGCACGCGGTCGACGGCGCGCAGCAGCGGGTTGATCTCGTGCGAGCAGAACAGCACGGCAATGCCGAGCCGCTCGCCGATCTGATGCACCAGGTCGATGATCGCGCGCTGATGGCCTGCATCGAGGCTGATCAGCGGCTCGTCTAGCAGCAGCAGTTGCGGATTGCCGATCAAGGATTGCGCGATCAGGATGCGCTGGCGCTCGCCACCGGAAAGCTCGCCCAGCGGCCGCCGCGCAAGGTCGCCGGCGCCCACCTCTTCAAGAGCCTTCCACGCCGCCTCCTTCTCGGCAGCCGATGCGACGGGCCAGCCCCAGCGATGCCCGCCGGCGGCACTCAGCACGAAGTCGAGGCCGCTGACGCCGACATCGCCAAGCGCGCGCCGCGCCTGCGGCATATAGCCGATGTCGGCGTTGCCGCGCGTCGGCGATTTGCCAAGCACCGAAATGGCGCCGCCGGCCGGTTTGATCAGGCCGAGAATGGCGCGCAGCATCGTCGTCTTGCCGGCGCCATTGGCGCCGAGCAGGCCGACAAAGGCGCCTTGCGGTAGAGAAAAGGAGACGTCGGATAAAACCCGGCGTCCCCCATAGGTCAGCGTGACCCTGTCGAATTCGATTGCGTTCATTTAGTCACATTCATTCGCAGTCACGTTCATTGTGTGCGGGCGGCGAGCGCCTTCTGGACCGCGTCGATCTGGCCGCGGAACCAGGTCTGGATCGTCTGGCCCGCCGGTTCCGTCTCGGTGACGTCGATGACAGTGACCTTATTCTGCCTGGCGATGTCGAGCAGCCTTGTCGTTGCCTCGTCGGTCACCTGCGAATTGTAGAACAAGATCTTGGCCGAGCCGTCCTTCAGGCTGTTTTCGAACGCCGCCACCTGCGTGGCGCTCGGCTCCGCATCGTTCATCAAAGCCACCTGGAAATCGTAGTTCAGCATTTTCAGGCCGAGCGCTTCCGCCATGTAGCCGAAGACCGGCTCGGTAGCCGTCACCTCGGTGCCGCCATAGGTGTTCTTGACGTCGGCGATTTCCTTGTCAATGGCCTCGAGCGAGGTCTGGAATGCCTTGAGATTGGCCTCGTAATGCGCTGCATTGGCCGGATCGCGTTTGGCAAGATCGGCGCTCAGCGCCTTGGCGATGGCCGGCAGCGTCGCCGGGTCGTACCACAGATGCGGGTTGTCGCCCGACTTCTTGCCGATCAGGTCGGCGGCGACGATGGTCGTGCGATCCTTGGCTGTCGAGGCCGACAGCAGCTTGTCCATCCACGGATCGTAGTCGGCGCCGTTGTAGATGACGATCTTGGCGTCGGCGATGGTGCGCGCCGTCGACGGGCTGGTCTCGAACAGATGCGGATCGTCATCGGGATTGGCCAGGATGCTGGTGACGGCGACGTTGCTGCCGCCGATCTGGCGGGCAAGGTCGCCATAGAAATTCTCGGCCGCCACGATGGTCAGCTTGTCTTCGGCGCGGGCAGCCGTGCCGGTCAAAAGCGGCACCGCGACGAGCAGCGCGGCGAGAAAGGGAATGCGACGCATCCGTGGTCTCCTTGCAGTCTGAAAGGTATGTCGCCGGAGAGGCGGGCTGTGTAACTGTATAACAGTAACAATATAACGTTTGCTTCGAAAATACGGTTGATGTCAATGGGCTTTTCGAGCCGCGCAGTTTTTCACGCGCACAAAAGCGTGAGCGGCCTGCGCCGATCAGGCGGAGCCACTCATGGCGGTCTTCCTGATGAATTCGCGGCGGGTAAGTTCCTTGCTTGTTGCAGTCAGTTTTGCGGACGCCTTCCCTCCCACGCGTCCTGCAACAGGGCGCGGATTGCGGCGCGGTCGAAAGGCCGCGGATTCCAGTATGGGTTCCTGGTCGCAATCTCAGCGGCGCGGTCGAGATCGGCCTGCATGAGGCCGAGTTCTTTCAATGTAAGGGGCGCGCCGACCGCCTTGGCGAAATCCTGGAGACCGCTACCGGCGCTGCTGCCAAACAAGTCGGCGACCGGCTTCAACAAGTCGGGCACCGCGGCGGCGTTGAAGCCGATCGTGTGCGGCAACATCACCGCATGCGTCTCGGCATGCGGCATGTCGAAAGAGCCGCCGAGCGTGTGACAGATCTTGTGATGCAGCGCCATGCCGACGGCGCCGAGCACCGTACCGCACAGCCAGGCGCCGTAAAGCGCATCGCCGCGTGCATCGATGTTTCCAGGCTCCTTGGTCAACACCGGCAGCGCAGTCTTCATGGCGCGCAATCCTTCTTTCGCCATCAGGGTGGAAATCGGATTGCGATCCTGCGCGTAAAGCGCTTCGGCCGAGTGCGCCATGGCGTTGAGTCCTGACGCGACGCTCATCGCTATCGGCAGGCCGACGGTCAGCTCTGGATCGTAGATCACCACTTCCGGCAGGATCCTTGCGTCACGCATTGTGGTTTTTTCGCCGTTCTCGGTCTGACCGAGGATCGGCGTCACCTCCGAGCCGGCATAGGTGGTCGGGATGACGATCTGCGGCAGGTCGGTGCGCCAGGCGATCGCCTTGCCGAGACCGGTGGTCGAGCCGCCGCCAAGCGCGACAACGCAGTCAGCGTTGACCTCGGTCGCCTTGGCCATTGCCGTTTGGGTTACCTCGACCGGCGTGTGCATGGCGGCGCCCGAAAAGGTGCCGGCCGCCAGCGCGCCGAGGGATTCGGCAAGCGCCTCGCCGTCGGCAGCCCGATGCGGCGTCGACAGCACCAGCGCGCGATTGCAGCCGAGTTTTTCGATCCAGGTGCCCACCTCGGACGACGCGCCATTGCCGAAGACAATATGCGCAGGGCTGCCGGAGTAGGTGAACGTCCTTGTCATGCCGATCCGCTCCCTTTGCATATTATCACTGTGACGGAGCCGAAATCGAGCGGCCAGCTCTCGCTGCCGACGACATCGTTTGCGTCGTCACCGTCTCGCAAGCGGGCCCTGATCTCTCCCGCGTACTCGCAAACGTATCGCCTTGACCACAAAAACGTCAAAAAAGTATCAGTGAGGTGGACACACCGTGGTGGCGGCTGCATGAATTGCCGCCTAAGCTTCGATCACTGCAGAGAGCGGCAAACGCGGCCTGCGGGAGATGGCACTGCAACTGGTCGCATGACCGGACCGGCGCCGGGAGGAACTGACATGAATCCGGACTTGGAAGTCGTCCAGATCAGACGCGGCGAGTCGTTCAAGGCCTGGGCCCACGGCTACCCCTTCCACACGGTGCGCTGGCACTTCCACCCCGAATACGAAATCCATCACGTCGTCGCCACCACGGGCCATTATTTCGTCGGTGACTTCATCGGCGAGTTCGAGCCCGGCAACCTCGTGCTCACCGGCCCGAACCTGCCGCACAACTGGGTCAGCGACGTGCCGGCAGGCGCCAGCGTGCCGCTGCGCGGCCGCGTCGTGCAGTTCTCGCAAGAGTTCATTGCCGACGCCACCGCCGCGTTGCCGGAACTTGCCGGTTGTGAAAACATTCTCGAGCTCAGCCGCCGCGGCGCGCTGTTCTCCACCGCTACCGCCAAGCTCGCCGCACCTGTGCTGGCCGAACTGGTCGAAGCGCAAGGCGTTCGCCGCATCGCTTTGTTCATGGAACTGATCGATATTCTGAGCCGCGCCGCCGATGTGCGGACGCTCACCAGCGCCAGCTATCTGCCGGATCCCTCAGGCTTCATGTCGGCCGGCGTCAACAAGGCGCTTGCCTATATCAACGCCAACCTGACCGAGCCGTTCAGCGAAAGCGATCTGGCGGCGATCGCCGGCCGCAGCCCGAGCGCGTTTTCGCGCAGCTTCCGCCGCCATACCGGCATGGCGCTGGTGCAGTATGTCAACCGGCTGCGCATCAACCTTGCCTGCCAGTTGCTGATGAGCGAGGCCGACATGCCGATCACCGAGATCTGCTATGCCGCCGGCTACAACAACATCTCGAATTTCAACCGCCAGTTCCTGACCCAGAAAGGCATGTCGCCTTCGCGCTTCAGGGCCCTGCTGGCGGAAAACGTCAGCGCGGAGATTGCCGCCTAACAGGGAGGACCGGGAGGAGCCTAGACATTTACTGAGGTAAGAACGCGGGGTGCGTTGGAGGCGCTCCGTGCTGGAGATCGCTTGTCCCGAAATCCAGAGATATCTAGAGGATGCGCAGCACGGATCAAGTGCTCCGTTGTTCCTCGCAACAGCCCGACTGCAGTCAAGGCCCGGTGCCATATGGTGTCCAGGGCTTCATGAAACCATTCCTTGAAACGGAGCTATCGAAATGACCAGATTTGCCTGGAAATCGACGGGAGCCATCGCGCTCACTCTTTCTCTTCTTGGCGGCACCGCTGCCTTTGCTGCCCCGGTTACCGACGCCACGGTCGCCTTCTTGATGCCCGACCAAGCCTCGACGCGCTACGAGCAGCACGACTATCCCGGCTTCGTCGCCGAGATGAAAAAACTCTGCCCCGGCTGCAAGGTGATCTACCAGAACGCCGATGCCGACGCCTCGCGCCAGCAGCAGCAGTTCAACTCGGTGATCTCGCAAGGCGCCAAGGCGATCGTGCTCGACCCTGTCGACTCGACCGCCGCCGCCTCGCTGGTCAAGCTGGCGCAGAGCCAGGGCGTCAAGGTCATCGCCTATGATCGCCCGATCCCGACTGCACCTGCCGACTTCTACGTCTCGTTCAACAATGAAGGCATCGGCAAGGCCATTGCCGACTCGCTCGTCGAACACCTCAAGGCGCTGAAGGTCGACCCCGCCAGCGGCGGCCTGCTGCAGATCAACGGATCGCCGACCGACGCGGCCGCCGGGCTGATCAAGAAGGGCATCCATTCCAGCCTCGACAACAGCGGCTACAAGATCCTTGCCGAATACGACACGCCGGAATGGGCGCCGCCGAAGGCGCAGCAATGGGCAAGCGGCCAGATCACCCGCTTCTCCACGCAGATCGTCGGAGTCGTTGCGGCCAATGACGGCACCGGTGGTGGCGCCATCGCCGCCTTCAAGGCCGCCGGTGTCGATCCGGTGCCGCCGGTGACCGGCAACGACGCGACGATCGCCGCACTGCAGCTGATCATCGCCGGCGATCAGTACAACACCATCTCCAAGCCGAGCGAGATCGTTGCGGCGGCTGCCGCCAACGTCGCCGTCCAGCTTCTGTCGGGCGAGACGCCGAAGGCCGAAATGACCCTTTACGACACCCCATCGCAGCTGTTCACGCCGGCGGTGGTGACGCAGGAAAACCTCAAGGCCGAGATCATCGACAAGAAGATCAACACCGCCGAAGAGCTCTGCGTCGACCGCTATGCCGAAGGCTGCAAGAAGCTCGGCATCACAAAGTGACAATGCAGGTCGCCCAAAATCGCGCAGCGGTTTTGGGATAAGACATGCATAAAAGGATGACCTAGAATCCTGATCCTGCTTTCCGGCCGCCCTTGCGGCGGCCGGAAGTTCGCAGTCACTCTTGACCGCCCATCCGGAAAGGTTTGCCACCATGTCTGACATCTCTGACGGACCGGTTTCGGCAGGCGAGCTGGTGCTCAGCCTGCGCGGCATCTCGAAGAATTTCGGCGCCGTTTCGGCGCTCACCGATATCGATCTCGATGTCCATGCCGGCGAGGTGGTGGCGCTGGTCGGCGACAATGGCGCCGGCAAGTCGACGCTGGTCAAGATTCTGGCCGGCGTCCACCAGCCGAGCTCGGGCACCATCAATTTCCGCGGCAGGCAAGTGACGATGCCCGACCCGAGCGCCGCGCTGACGCTCGGCATCGCCACCGTCTTCCAGGATCTCGCACTGTGCGAAAACCTCGACGTCGTCGCCAACATCTTTCTAGGCAAGGAGATCAACCCGCTGCGGCTGGACGAGGTGGCGATGGAAATTCGCGCCTGGACGCTGCTCAACGAATTGTCGGCGCGTATTCCAAGCGTCCGCGAGGCGGTCGCCTCGCTGTCCGGCGGCCAGCGCCAGACCGTGGCGATCGCCCGCTCGCTGCTGCTCGACCCCAAGGTCATCCTGCTCGACGAGCCGACCGCCGCTCTTGGCGTCGCCCAGACGGCGGAAGTGCTGAACCTCATCGACCGGGTGCGCGAGCGTGGGCTCGGCGTGCTGATGATCAGTCACAATATGGAGGACGTGCGCGCCGTCGCCGACCGCATCGTCGTGCTCAGGCTCGGCCGCAACAACGGCGTCTTCGAACCCGACGCCTCGAACCAGGAACTGGTCAGCGCCATCACCGGCGCCGCCAACAATGCAGTGTCGCGCCGCGCCGAACGGCGCAAGGCCGCCGAACAAGCGCACAACCAGGAGCAGCGGCCATGAGCGCGGAGCCCAAGCAGGACACCTCTTCGTCGACGGCGCTCGACCGCAGCGACGTCCGCGTCAAGCACCAGGCCGGCGTCGGTGGCGCCATCAGCGCCTTCTTCGACCGCGTCCGCTCCGGCGACCTCGGCTCGTTGCCGGTCATCGTCGGCCTGGTCATCATCTGGAGCGTGTTCACCGCGCTCAACCCGGTGTTCGTTTCGTCAAGCAACCTCGTTAATCTGTTGTTCGACTGCTCGACCGTCGGCGTCATCGCGCTCGGCATAGTCTTCGTGCTGATGGTCGGCGAGATCGACCTGTCGGTCGGCTCGATCAGCGGCTTTGCCTCGGCCATGGTGGGCACGCTGTGGGTCAACCAGGGCTGGCCGGTGGCGCTCGCCATCCTCGCCGCGATTGCCGTCGGCGGTTTCATCGGCGCGCTCTATGCCTTGCTGTTCAACCGGCTCGGCATGCCGAGTTTCGTCTCGACGCTGGCCGGCTTGCTCGCCGTGCTGGGCCTGCAGCTGTATATTCTGGGCTCCACCGGCTCGATCAATCTGCCCTATGGCTCGAACCTGGTGAATTTCGGCCAGTTGCTGGTCATGCCGGACTGGCTGTCCTATGCACTGGCGGCATTGCCCGGCATCGTCATGCTGATCACCGGCCTGCGCACCGTCAGCCGCCGCCGGGCCGTCAATTTGTCGGCGCCGTCTGTCGGCGGCCTCATCGTGCGCGTCGCCGCCCTGACCATCCTGCTAGAACTGATCGTCGGTTATCTCAACCAGGCGCGCGGCATACCGTGGATGTTCGGCCTGTTCGTCGGCCTGGTGGTGGCGATGAACTATGCGCTGACCCGCACCCAATGGGGCCGCTCGATGACCGCCGTCGGCGGCAACCGCGAAGCGGCGCGCCGGGCCGGCATCAAGGTGCGCTCGATCTACCTCAGCGCCTTCGTCATGTGCTCGATGTTTGCCGCCCTCGGCGGCGTCCTGTCGGCGGCGCGGCTGGCCTCCGCCAGCCAGCAGGCCGGCACCGGCGACGTCAACCTCAACGCCATTGCGGCGGCGGTCATAGGCGGCACCAGCCTGTTTGGCGGCCGTGGCAGCGCCTATTCCGCGCTGCTCGGCATCATCGTCATCCAGTCGATCGCCAGCGGGCTGACCTTGCTCGATCTGTCATCGTCGCTTCGCTACATGATCACCGGCGCCGTTCTGGCAATTGCGGTCATCGTCGACTCCCTGGCACGCCGCTCGCGGGTTTCCCACGGCCGAGCCTGAACCAACAGAGAATACGAGGATAGAAGAATGGCTCAGGATTTGAGTGGAAAAGTCGCGGCGATCACCGGCGCCGCGTCGGGCATAGGCCTGGAATGCGCGAGAGCGCTGATTGCCGCCGGCGTTCGCGTTGTGCTCGTCGATCGCGCCGAAGACGCGCTGAAAAGCGTCTGCACCGAACTCGGTCCCAACGCGATCCCGCTGGTGATCGATCTGATGAAGCCGGCCAGCGTCGCGACGATGATGCCGCAAATCCTGGACAAGGCAGGCCAGCTCGATATCTTCCACGCCAATGCCGGCGCCTATGTCGGCGGCCCGGTGCTCGAAGGCGACCCGGATGCCTGGGACCGCATGCTGAACCTCAACATCAATGCGGTCTTTCGTTCCATCCACGCCGTGCTGCCGCATATGGTCGAACGCAAGACCGGCGACATCATCGTCACGTCTTCGATCGCCGGACTGGTGCCCGTGGTCTGGGAGCCGATCTACACAGCGTCGAAACACGCCGTGCAGGCCTTCGTCCATACGGTGCGCCGCCAGGTCGCCCCGCACGGCCTGCGCGTCGGCGCGGTGCAGCCGGGGCCGGTGGTGACAGCGCTGATCAGCGATTGGCCGAAGGACAAGCTCGAGGATGAACTGGCCAAGGGCGGCCTGATTCAGCCGGTCGAGGTCGCCGAAGCCGTGCTGTTCATGCTGACGCGGCCAAGGAACGTCACCATCAGGGATCTGGTGATCCTGCCGCAGAGCAATGATTTGTGAGGCAGTAGGCGTTAGGCCTTAGGCGTTAGGCAGCAGGGAATGGGGAGAGGCTCTTGCAACTGACCATTCACTGCCGACCATCTCGCCTACTGCCTACTGCCTAACTTCTGAGGTTTCCCATGTCCCACTTCCTCGGCATCGACGTCGGCACTGGCAGTGCCAGGGCGGGGGTGTTCGACAGCAAGGGCACCATGCTTGCCTCGGCGAAGCGCGACATCGCTCTGTTCATCGAGCCCGGCGAAATCGCCGAACAGTCGAGCGAGGACATCTGGCGCGCGGTTTGCGCCAGCGTGCGCGAGGCGGTGACGGAGTCGGGGCTTGCCGGGCGCGACATTGCCGGCATTGGCTTCGACGCCACCTGTTCGCTGGTCGTGGTCGGCCAGGATGGCGCGCCGTTGCCGGCCGGCAGTTCCGGCGACAGCCAGCGCAACATCATCGTCT
Organism: Mesorhizobium sp. M0062; assembly: GCF_040323125.1. Lineage (NCBI taxonomy): Bacteria > Pseudomonadati > Pseudomonadota > Alphaproteobacteria > Hyphomicrobiales > Phyllobacteriaceae > Mesorhizobium > Mesorhizobium sp. M0062. The sequence continues at coordinate 91,203 of NZ_JAMYUO010000016.1, read as the reverse complement.
GGATGGATCACCGCGCGCTCGACCAGGCGCAGCGCATCAATGCCGGCAAGCACGCCGTGCTCGACTATGTCGGCGGCACCATCTCGCCGGAAATGGAAACGCCGAAGCTGCTGTGGCTGCGCGAGAACCTGCCCGCCACCTTCGATGCGGCCGAGCATTTCTTCGACCTGACGGACTATCTGACCTGGCGCTCAACCGGCAGCCTGGCGCGCTCGATCTGCACGCTGACCTGCAAATGGACCTATCTCGGTCATGAGCGGCGCTGGGACGACGCCTATTTCCGTGCCGTCGGCCTCGGCGCGCTCGCCGATGAAGGCTTTGCCCGCATCGGCACCGAAATCGTCGAAGGCGGCACGGCACTTGCCCAAGGCCTGACTGAGGCCGCCGCGGCCGATCTCGGCCTGCTGCCGGGAACGCCGGTTGCTGCCGGACTGATCGATGCCCATGCCGGGGGAGTCGGCACGGTTGGCGGGCAGGGCTCCGTCGGCACCTTGCAGTCGCGCATGGCCTATGTGTTCGGCACTTCGGCCTGCACCATGGCCAGCACCAGCGAGCCGGCCTTCGTGCCCGGCGTCTGGGGTCCGTATTTTTCCTCGATGGTGCCGGGGCTTTGGCTCAATGAAGGCGGGCAATCGGCGGCGGGTGCTGCAATCGACCACCTCGTCGCTTTCCATCCGGCCACGGCTGAGGCATCCGCAAAAGCCAAGGCGGAAGGTCTCGGCCTGACCGCTTGGCTTGGTCAGCAGGCGGCGAAACAGTCCGCCGACCTGTCCGCAGTAGCGCACCTGGCCGATGGACTGCATGTCGTGCCGGAATTCCTCGGCAACCGCTCGCCCTTCGCCGATCCCGAGTCCAAGGCCCTGATCGCCGGGCTTGGCATGGACACGTCCCTCGACAGTCTGGTCGCGCTCTATGTCGCCGGCCTGCTGGGCATCGGCTACGGCGTTCGCCAGATCCTGGCGGCGATGGCCAAAAAAGGCATTGCCATCGACACTATCGTCGTCAGCGGCGGTGCGGCGCAAAGCGAGCTGGTACGTCAGCTTTTGGCCGACACCACAGGCCTGACCGTCGCCGGTTCGACCTCGCCCGAACCGGTGCTGCTCGGCTCAGCCATATTGGCTGCGGTGGTGGCGCAAAAATTTCCCGATGTGATCGCGGCGATGACCGGCATGTCGCGCATCGGCGACATCTATCGCCCGGCCGGTGGCGACCTCGTGCCCTGGCACGACAAGCGCTTCGCCGCCTTCGAATTGCTGCAGCAGGCAGGCCGCGCCATCCGCGATTGAACGGCTTAGCTCACGTCCAGAAATAGCGGACGATGTGGAAGAACACCGGTGCGGCGAAGACCAGGCTGTCGGCGCGGTCCATCATGCCGCCGTGACCCTCGATCAGGTGACCCCAGTCCTTGACGCCCTGGTCGCGCTTGATCGCCGACGCCACCAGCCCGCCGAGGAACCCCATCAGGCAGGCGATGAAGGCGACGCCTGCCGCCGCGAGCGGCGAGAACGGCGTCAGGAACGACAGCAGCGCGCCGAGCAGGCTCGATGACACCAGCCCGCCGATCAGCCCTTCCCAAGTCTTTGATGGCGAAACGGACGGCGACAAAAAATGCCGGCCGAACAGCTTGCCGAAAATGTATTGCAGCACGTCGCTGCCTTGCACGGTGATGATCAGGAAGGCGATGAGCAGGAGGTTGCGGCCCTCGAAACCGGGCACGTTGAGCGTCAGCAGCGCCGGCACATGGCTGACGCAGTAGACCGAGATCATGACCGCCCATTGCTGCGCGGACACGCGCTCGAGGAAGCGCTCGGTGTCGCCGTTGAGCGCGGTGATCGCCGGCATCAAGAGGAAGCAGTAGACGGGGATGAAGATGGTGAACAGCCCGTACCAGGCGGTCCACACCAGCCAGTACTGGAAGGGAATGATGATGCCGAACATGCCGAGCAGCACCCAGTGGTCGCTGCGCCGGCTGTGCGTCAGCGTCACGAACTCGCGCAGCGCGGCAAACGAGATCAGCGCAAACAGGATGGTCATGCCGGTGCGGCCGAAGAAGAAGGCGACGGTGATCGCCAGCACCATCACCCACCAGGCGTTGATGCGCTGGTTCAAGTTGACGAGCGTCGAGGGCAGCGGCTTCGGCGCCCGCCATGAGAGGATACCGGCAACGATGCTCGCCATGGTGAGCACGCAGATCAGGCCGGCCAGCAGGATGACGGTTTCATGCATTGGCGGCAGTGTCATACGAAGTCTCTTTGCCTGGTCATGCTAGTGGTCCCGATCGGGACGCGGGTTGAGCGACAGCAGCGTCTGGCGCGCGCGCTCGAGGAAGGTGCGGCGTTCTTCGCCGGGCGCGATCGCCACCGGCGGACCAAAGACGACGCGGCACAAAAGCGGCACCGGTAGGAACTGGCCCTTGGGCAGCACGCGCGACATGTTCTCGATCCAGCACGGGATGAGTTCGACATCCGGCCGCGCCATCGACAGATTGTAGAGGCCGGAGCGGAACGGCAGCAGATCCGCCTCCGTCGTGTTGCGAGTGCCTTCGGGAAACAGGATCAGCGAGTGGCCGTCGTCGAGCACCGACAGCATGATCGAGATCGGGTGTTGCGTTTCGTCGGTCCACTGCCGGTGGATGAGCACGGACGACAGCATGTCCTGCGCGATGAAGCGGCGCAGCCGCGACTTGCCCCAATATTCGGCCGCCGCGATCGCATGGGTGCGGGCGCGCACCTTCTCGCTCAGACAAGCCGACAGCAGGATGAAATCACCATGGCTGGCATGGTTGGCGAAGTAGATGCGCTGCCGCTCCGACGGCTGGCTGCCGTTCCAGATTGGTCTGACGCCGGTTACCACCCAGGCCGCCGCCGACAGGCCGACCGACGTCACCGTCTGCAGCAAGGTGAAGGTGTTGGCGCGCAGGTGAAGTTTTGTCATGGCTCAAACAAATGCTGCGAAAAGGGATGCCGCAGCAAACATGGCGAGCGCCATGCGCTGCCTTGTCAGCAGGCGGCGCGTGCCTGCCATGCGATGGTCGAGCGAGCGGCCGCCGGCAGTGGTGGATTTCAGGCGCATGCGCGCCAGCACATCGTCGACCGCGGCACCCCCGGCGGCCTCGCTGGCGTGGCTTGCCATCAGCCGGAACAGCAGCGCATCGAACAAAAGCAAGGCCGAAAGAGCCAGCGTGGCCACGGCGCTCGCCGCCGTGACCAGCCAGGCCGCCGCGGACAGCGCTGTCGTCTGCGGCCCGGCCACCAGGCCGATGACCGGCGCTGCCATCACAGCCGCCACCACGAGCAGGATCGGCCACACCGCCTGCACCATCAGTCCGGCGGCGAATATTTCGGCGTTCTCGGGAAAATTCTCGCCACTCATGCCGGCCAACTCATGTCGGTTCTTCCAGCCCGATCTGAAGATGCACGGGCCGGCTCAATGCGGCGAGTTTCCTGCGCGCCTGCGCGGCAGTGTGCGAGCGTCCGGTCACAACCAGCCAGTCGGCGACGACGGCTGCACTGCGCTGGAAGCCGAGCGCGCAGCAGACCAGGACGGTGCCGCGCCGGCGCGCCAGCTCGATCGCCGCCACCGCTCGCTCCAGCCTGTCGTGAGGCGGCGCCACGAGGTCGAGCATCGCGTAGCTGATCCAGCGGCAGGTCACGCCGCGCGGCCGTTCCATCTCGCCGGCAAGGTCGATCACTGTGCCGAAGCGGTTGGCCTCGTCGGCACTCGGAAACCGGCCGAGGAAAACACCGTCGGTGATCTCCGCTTGCGGCGCCAGTTGGCGGGTCCATACCCACACATTGATCCGGGCGCCAAGCCGGTAGGGCAGGAGCAGGATACGGTTGGCCAGTGAGACGCTACCATCGGCTGCCTTCTGGAACACTTTGGCGCCGGCCCCAGCATAGCCGAAGGCGACGATGGCCAGCGCCAATGCCGGCCACAACAGGATGAGAAAATCGGCGGAGACCAACGCGCCCTCGGCAGCGCCGGCCAGGGCAAGGGCCGCCCCCAGCCCGTAATAACCCGCCAGCCGCCGCGCCCTTGGGTCGGCGGTCAACCGAAAACCCCAGAATGGCAGCTCGCCCTTGGACGGAAACAGCCACAGCGCAAACAGGCCGAGCAGGGCGCCGGTCGGAATGTCGATGAAATGATGCTGCCAGGTCGTCAGCACCGAGGCGCCGATGAGAAAACACCAGACGTGCCAGACCGGGCGGAGAATGCCGCCGAGACGGTGACGTGCCAGAACGTGACGCCAATGGTCCCAGATGATCACCAGGAGTGCGATGTGCAGGGATGGCGCCTGGTTGAACGGCTTGTCGAAACCACCGAGCACTGCAAACAGGAAACCCGGCAGGCCGGTGGTTTCCGGCCGCACGAATGTCGCCGTCAGCGGGAACGCGATGAAGCAGGCGACGGCAATGATCTGCGCCGAGAGATAACGGCCGGCGAGCCGGTTGACACCGCGCCTGGTCGTGTTGAGCAGCAGCGATAGGCCGTAGAACAGATTGATCGACCAATAGGGCACGATCGTCCAGGCGACGAAAGGGATGGCGTGTTCCCAGGCAAACATGATGCTGCCGACATGGTCGCGCCGCGACGCCAGCCAGTTGGCAAAGCCATAGGTCGAATAGAAGAACGGCGCCAGCAGCGCCAGCCAAAGGGCGGCCCTCAGCACGATGCCCAAATAGGGTTCCCGCGCCGGGGCAGGGTCAGTGACAGGCAGGGCCATGGTCTCAGACGCGCCGTGCGACCGAGACGGTGAAGATGCCCCATTGGTCGATGCGCTGGTCGATCTTTTCGAAACCGGCAGCCGTCACCAACTGGTCCATCTCGCCCTGCGTGCGCCGCCGCATCACCCAGGCCTGGCCGCCGCGATGCGAGGTCAGGCTGCGCGCGATCATCTCCAGCTGCGGATGCCATGGCTGGTTGGTGTAGACGAGCAGGCTGCCGGACTGCATGGCGCTGGCCAGCCCGCCGAGCGAGCGGGAAATCATCGTGTTGTCGGCGAACAATTCGTAAAGCCCGGAGACGATGGCGAGGTCCGGCGCCGGCTTTTGCCCGGCCAGCATGTCGGCATCGAAGGCGTCGGCCTGGTGGAAGCTGACGCTGGTCGGCAGACGCCGCTCGGCGATCAGCTTCGAACCCAACCCGACATTGAGCTCGGAATAATCCTGCAGCCGCACGCTTGCTGGTGGTTCAGTGCATTTGGCGACGGCATCGAGCACATAGCGGCCGTGACCGGCGGCGATGTCGAGCATGTGGACGGGACGGCCGGCTGCCTTCAGGCTGGCGGCGGCGTTGCCGATCAGCTCTTCCAGATGCAGCTTGCGCTGGCGGATGCCGCGCCAGCCGATGGCGTCGAGGAAGGTGCGGTCGATCATGCGGCCGATGAAGCCGATGCCGCGCGCGTCGTTCTCGTAGACATAGTCGAGCGTCGAGCCGGAATCGAAGCCGGTGGCGATGCCAATCTTCATGCCCGAAGACAGCCAGGCGCCGATGCCGATCGAGGCGCGGCTTATCGCCCAGTAGATACCCTTTGGCGACAGCAGCGCCAGCGGCGAGGCCAGCCTCTCGGCCTCGTCGCGGGTGTAGCCGGCGCGGTCGGCCTGAAGCAAGTCGATGGTTTTCTCCGGCGTGGCAAATTGCTTTTCGAGGAATGGCCGGATCAGGTCCAGCGCCTGCTTGCGATCGCGCTCGCCCAGCGTGTCGTGGAAGAAGCCGGGCAGCACATGCCGCTCCTTGGCGCTGCTGCCGAGATTGACGAAGAACTCGTGCTGCGGTCCATGCCGCACCACCCAATCGCTGCCGGAGATCAAGAGCTGCGTCGGCACGGTGATGGCGCGCGCGTCCGAGACGATGCGGGCAGCGTGGTCGTAAAGCTCGACCAGGATGTTGGAGGCGATCGGTCGCGTGATCAGCGGATCGGCGTCGAAGGAAGCGATGCGCTCGGCATCATGCGTCAGGAACTTCGCCTTGACGTAGGAATTGACGAAGAAGCGGCCCTTGAGCTTCTGCCACAGCGCAATGCCCTCTTTGGCGAAGGGCACGTAGAGCTTGACCGAAAAGGCCGGTGAAGCCACCACCAGCGCGCGGATGTCGGGCGCATAGTCATGCACCCAGGCAGCAGCCAGCACGGCGCCGAACGACTGCGCGATCAGCGCGATGTCGCGCTGGCCAAAACCATCCCGGCCGATCTCACGCACCAGGCAGTCGATGTCACGAACCAGGGCGGCAAAGGATGGCGCATAGCCGCGCTCGCCGGCCGAGCGGCCATTGCCGCGCACGTCCCAGGCGTAGAAGGCATGGTCGGGCATGGCGAGTTCGTCGACCAGATGCGCCATGCGGCCGCCATGCTCGTGGCCGCGATGGAACAGAAGGATCGCACCCTTTGGCGTCGCCCCGGCGGCCGGCCAGTAGCGGTAGAAGATCTCGGTGCCGTCATGGCTCTTGAACGTGCGCTCCAGCGCGATGCGCTCGAGGCTTGCCGGTGCTCCGGCTGCAATGGTCTGGTGGATCATGGTTTCCCTCTGGCGGTCGGGCGCCTGACGCTTTGGCATCATGCGCCGCCCGCTCTAAGGCCGCCGCGTATCCGGTTGATGGCGGTTACGACTGACAGTGTAGCCATGACCGGAAACACAAAGGGCACAATCGCTTGGAACCACAGGCCGCAGGCGATGAGGAAGGCGATGACGCCGAGCGCCAGGGCCCGGTCGCTCTTGCCGAACGGCCCGGCATAGTTGCGCCCGCTGCCTGCGGCAACGCCAAGCACGCCGGCGAACTCGACCAGCATGGCGGTAATAGCGAAGGCGACGACACCCCAGGCCGGGAACAAGGTGGCAAAGGCCAGGATCAGCGCTAGGTCCGAGACGACGTCGCAGAGTTCGTTGAGATACATGCCGAGTTTTGATGCTTGTCCATGTTCCCTGGCCAGCATCCCGTCAATGGCGTTGAGCGCCATGCGCACAAACAGCACCACCGGCATCAACAGGAACACCAGGGGACGGAAGGCAAAGGCAGTGACCACCAGGCCTGTGGCGATGGACAGTGCTGCGGCGAGAAGCGTGATCTGGTTGGCGGTGACGCCGGCATCGGCCAGCCGGTCGGCCAACGGCCGCAGCCTGGCCTGAAAGGCCGGTTTCAGTTGATAAAGCGTTGGCATGTGCGATCCCCCAACCGCGGCTCATGACAGTGTCGGCCAGATTGGTCAATCGGCAGGCAGGGCGCAAGGGCTCGCACCAGCATCCGCACCGTTGCGGGACTCGAAACTCCCGGCATGGATGCAGAGGCGCAGCCGAAGATCTCGGCCAAGCAGGATGTTGCGCGCTACAAACCGCCTCGCAAATGATAACTTTACAAATACTCGTATTTATGTGAAGTAAATCACTGAAAGGTCGATCATGACAAACAGTCGCTTCGCCACCCGCCTGAATTCCTTCGCCTCGCGGCCGCAAGCCGAATGGCCTGATCTCACCGGCAAGCCGTCCATGCTGCAGATGGCCACTCGCGCGGCCAAGGTCGACGGGTTGACCGATCTTGATCTTAATTTCCCCGATCATGTCAGTGAAAAGCCGGCTGAAATCGCCCGAAAGCTCGGCGATTTCGGGCTTTCCATCAATGGCTTTGCCATGCGTTACTACTCCAATCCGGCCTTCAAGCTCGGCGCCTTCACCAATCCGGACCCGGCGGTGCGCCGCGAAGCCATCGACTTGACCAAGGCCGGTATCGATGCGGTGCGCGCGGCCGGCGCCAGTCTGATGACGCTGTGGCTGGGCCAGGATGGCTTCGACTATGCATTTCAAACTGACTATGCGACGCTCTGGCAGCACGAAATCGAGGGGATTCGTGAAGTTGCCGCGCATGATCCCGGCTGCCAGATCAGCCTGGAGTACAAGCCTAACGAACCGCGCTCCTACTCGCTGATGCCGGATGCGGCGACCACCTTGCTGGCGATCCGCGAGGTCGGCCTACCCAATCTCGGCGTGACGCTCGATTTCGCCCATGTGCTCTATGCCGACGAACAGCCGGCCTTCGCCGCGGCGCTGATCGCTCGCCACAGCAAGCTGCTCGGCGTCCATCTCAACGATGGCTATGCCAAGCGCGACGACGGCCTGATGGTCGGCGCGGTGCACACGCTGCAGACCATCGAACTGCTGTGCCAGATCCGTCGCGACGGCTACGCCGGCGCCATCTACTTCGACACTTTCCCCGACATGACCGGGCTCGATCCGGTGCGCGAATGCGAAGTCAACATCGCCACCGTCAAGCGCCTGCTGCGCGTTGTCGACCGGCTGGAGAAGGATAACCGCCTGTCCGCCGCGATGGCCAGCCAGGACGCCGTGACGTCGCAGGCTATCGTCCAGGAAGCCATGCTCGGGCCGGAGACGAGGGGACGTGGATCACGTTGAGCAATCTCGATCTGAAAGCCGTGGGGCCGCGCATCCGCATGATGATGCCGCATCTCACCCCGCTTGAGGCCAAGGTGGTGGAAACCGTCTTCGGCCGGCGCGGTTTCGACGAGACCATTCCGCTCAAGCAGATCGCCGAGGAGGCCGGCGTGTCGGAGGCGATGGTGGTCAAGATCGCCAAGAAACTCGGCTTCTCCGGCTACCGCGACTTCCGCACCGCCGTCTATGAATACAGCCGCCTCCCGACCGCCGAGATGCACCAGGAACTGTCGGTCGACGACAGCTCGGCCGAGATCGTGCAGAAAGTGTTCCGCACCTCGATCCAGGCGCTGGAGGAGACGCTCGCGATCCTCGACATGGACGATTTCGACCGTGCCGCCGATCTGCTCTACCGCGCCAGGAACCGCGATTTCTATGGCGTCGGCGGCTCCGCCCAGATCGCCCGCGATGTCTCGCACAAATTCCTGCGCATCGGCATCCGCGCGTCTGTCTATGACGACTCGCACATGATGCTGATGTCGGCCTCGCTCCTCGGCGCCGACGACATCGCCGTCGGCTTCTCGCATTCCGGCAACACGTCGGCCGTCATCGACGCCATCCATCTAGCCCGCAAGAGCGGCGCCCGCACGCTGGCCATCACCAACTACGACAACTCGCCGCTGGCCCAGATTGCCGACATCGTGCTGTGCTCGACCGCGCAAGGCTCGCCGCTGATGGGCGAAAACGCGGCGGCGCGCATCGCGCAGCTCAACATCCTCGACGCTTTGTTCGTGGCGGTGGCGCAGCGCGACTATCAGGCGGCGGAGCGCAATCTCGGCCGCACCATGTCGGCCGTCACCTCGAAACGAAAAGACCGGGGCACATGACGGTTCCGCTGGTCACCGTCTTCGGCAGCCTGCACTACGACATCATGGTCGACGCGCCCGACCGTCCACGCAAGGGCGAGACGGTGACCGGCCATGCCTGGCAGCCGAAATGCGGTGGCAAGGGCGGCAACCAGGCGGTCTCGGCGGCACGCGCCGGCGTGCGTGCGGCGATGATCGGCGCCGTCGGCGACGACGATTTCGGCACGGCGCTGCTGGCCAATCTAGATCGCGCCGGCGTCGATCGCCGCTTCGTGCGCGTGGCGGCAGGCGCAGGCTCCGGCATGAGCGTGGCGATCTTCGACAGCGATGGCGACTATGGTGCGGTGATCGTCTCCGGCAGCAATCTCACGCTGGACGATGATGACGTCGTGGCAGCAAGGGAGGTGGTGGTACAGACGGCAGTGCTGTTGCTGCAAAACGAAGTGCCCGACGCCGCAAACATCGCTGCCGCGCGCGCGGTGAAGGCATCCGGCGGCCGCGTCGTGCTCAACGCCGCACCGGCGCGAACACTGTCGGCCGAATTGACCGCGCTGATAGACATCGTCATCGTCAACGCCATCGAAGCGGAATTTTTGGCCGGCGTTCCGGTCGTCGATACGCTCGCCGGCGCAACCGAAGCCGCGCGGCGGCTGATCGATACCTACCCCTCGGCGATCGTCACCGCCGGCGGCGAAGGCGTCGCCTATTGCGACCGGATCGGCGCGGCCTTCGCGCTGGCGGCCATTCCGGTAAAAGTCGTCAGCACCCATGGCGCCGGCGACGAATTCGTCGGCGCCTTCGCGGCAGGCCTCGCCCGTGGCCATCCGATGGAAGCGGCGATCGCCACGGCCAATGCCGCCGCCGCCTCGCTGGTGGCGACACCGGAGGGAAAGCGCAGCTCGCGTTGAAAACTCAGGCCGCATATTGCCGCCTCCAAACCCGTGCCCCCGTCGATGAGCGAAACGGCAAACCGGGCGCGGCGAGAACCTGCTTGGCTTTGCCCTGATGGAGGCGCGGGACCAAGCGGCGTGGTCGAAAGTAGGGAGCTTCAGTCCGCTTCGCCGGCCGAACTTTTGCCGCACTGCGCCAGCACCTTACCGATCGCAGCGCTCGAGCCCGTCAGCGGAAAGCTGTTCTCGCCATATTTGTCGGCCGTAACCGTGACGTCGCCCTTGCTGCGCAACAGGCCGAGCAGTGGATCGTCTTTGCTCAGCTCAGCCGTGAAGTAATTATACATGGCCTCGAGGTCGAGCTTTTTGGTCACGCTCTTGTCACCGCCCTTGAAGGTGAAGGAAGCGCTGATGCCGGGTTCCAGCTGCTGGCCGGCCGCACCCAGATCGTAGCTCAGCACCGGCTTGTCGAAACAGACGAGCATCAGATGCGCATCGGCCTTCGGTCCGCCGCACACCGAAGCCGTCAGCACGCTGCCGCCTTCGTCTTCTTCCATCTTGGCGCTCCAGTTGCAGGACGCGGCAAAAGCCGGCTGCGCGGCTTGCAGCGCGGCCAGAACGGAACCTGCCATCATGAACTTCGCCAATGCACTTTGCATGATCCCCTCCCAAGCTACATTCAACGAGATCATACAGGACAAAATGCCTCGCGACAGCGGCATGCCGTCTTAGCCCCGGCCCGCCCCATTGATCAAGCCTTTGAGACCGGCCTCGACGTCCAGGGCGGCTCCGGCGCGAAGCGCTTGCCGATCCAGTCGGCGAAGGCGCGTGTCTTGGCGGCTTGTCCCTTGGCCGAGGGCATGACGACATAGACCGCGCCTTCGTCGGCCAGCGTCCAGTCCGCCAGCACCGGCACCAGCCGTCCGTCGGCGAGTTCGCGTCCGACAAGCCAGTCGGTGCTCATCATCAGGCCGAGGCCTTGCACCGCGGCTTCGACCAGCACCTCGGCATCGTCGCACACCATCGGCCCCGAGACGTCGACGTTGACGCGGCGTCCCGAACTGTCGGTCATCTCCCAGGTTGGAAAGGTCTGGAAGCCGGAGAAGCCGAGGCAGGCGTGTTCTGTGAGCGCTTCCGGCGCTTCCGGCGTGCCCCGGCGGGCGAGGTAGGAGGGAGCAGCGCACAGCAACCGCCGCCGTGTCGCGATCTTGCGCGCCACCAGGCGCGAGTCCTCCAGCGCGCCGAGACGGACGGCGACATCGAAGTTCTCTGCAACGAGATCGACGAACCGGTTGGAGAACTCGGCCTCGATGCTGACATCCGGGAACGTCGCTAGAAATTGCGGCAGCAGCGGCCCGATCCACATACGGCCAAAGGTTCCCGGCAGCGCCAGCCGCAGCAAGCCCCGCGGAGCCCCGCTGGCATGCGCGGAAGCAGCAGCCTCAGCTTCGTCTACCGAGGCCAGGATGGCGCGGACACGCACCAGGAACTCCGCTCCGGCCTCCGTCAACGACACGCTTCGGGTGGTCCGGTGCAGCAGCCGCACGCCGAGCCGCTCCTCCAGCGATTGCAGGCGGCGTGACAGAACCGTCGAGTCGCGCCCAACGCGCAACGCTGCCTTGGTGAAGGAGCGCGCTTCGGTGATGGCCGCAAAGGCGGCCATTTCGGCAAGGCTGGCGGGGTCGTGTGATTGCTGCATAAAGCACAGGACTCAAATGTAAAAATTCCGGATTATCTGCTTGTAGCGCAGCAGATAGCTTCACTCAATCCTGACGATTGACCCCTTAAACAGGAATGCGTGAGCCATGAAAGCCATCGAACTGACGGCCGCCAAACTGGACGCCTTTCGCGCCACCACCATTGCCACGCTTGAACCGCAGCGCGGCGAAGTGCTGATCCGCCAGCGCGCCGCGAGCCTGAATTTCGTCGATGTGGCGGTGGCCAGCGGCAATTATCGCGTGCCCGGCTTTCCGCTCATTCCCGTCGCCGACGGCGCCGGCGATATCGTCGCGCCTGGGGGAGGGCGTTACGGATTTCGCCGTCGGCGATCGCGTCGTTGCCCATGCCAAGCCGCGCTGGATCGGCGGTCCGCCCCGGCCTAACGAGATGACACAGATGCGCGGAATTTCGCTGCCGGGGTCGCTCGCCGAATATGTCGCGCTGCCGGCCAACTCGCTCGTGCCGGTACCGGCTCGTCTCTCCTTCGAGGCGGCGTCGACACTGCCGATCGCCGCGACCACCGCCTGGAACGCGGTCTGCGCCGCCGATGTCGGGCCGGGCTCGGTCGTCGTGCTGCTCGGCACCGGCGGCGTCTCCATCTTCACCCTGCAGCTGGCGAAAGCCGCCGGTGCCACCGTCATCATCACTTCTTCGTCGGACGAGAAGCTGGGGCGGGCGAAGGCGCTCGGCGCCGATCATCTCATCAACTACCGCGCGACGCCCGACTGGGACGGCAAGGTGCTGGAACTGACCGGCGGCCTCGGCGCCGACCTCGTCGTCGAGACCGCCGGCACCGCCACCTTCGCCCGCGCCGTCAACGCCACCGCGCCTGGCGGCACGCTGTTCACCATCGGTTTCGTCACCGGCGCCGAGGCCACGGTCGACCTGCTGCCGATCATCATCAAGGCGCTGAAGGTGGTCGGCAACAACACCGGGTCGGTATCTGACCTTCGCGCCGCCGTCCGCGCCATCGCCGCCGCCCGCATCGACCCGGTCGTCGACAAGGTGTTTAGCCAGGAGCAGGCGGCCGAAGCCTACGCGCACATGGCGGCGGGCGGGCAGCATTTCGGCAAGCTTGCGTTCAAGCTCGACTGGTAACCGAGGCGCGCGAGCTGCCAATCTCCCTCCTTGAGGGGGAGATGCCCGGCAGGGCAGAGGGGGTCGGTCCGACCGGGCTCGACCTACTGCGGCGGAAGGAGGTTGGCGCTCTACGAGAGGCGACCCCCTCTGTCGCCTTCGGCGACATCTCCCCCTCGAGGGGGGAGATTACGCACGCCGCTTCCTAGATCAACTTCTCCAGCGTGATCGGCAAGTCCCGCACTCTTTTTCCCGTCGCATGGAACACCGCATTGGCGATCGCCGGCGCTACGCCGACGATGGCCAGTTCGCCGACACCCTTGCCGCCGAGCACCGAAGAGTGCAGGTCGGGAACGCCGACCGAGATGACCTCGATATCGGGGATGTCGGCATTGGTCGGCACCAGATAGTCGCCGAGATTGTTGTTGACGATGCGGCCATGCCTGCGGTCGACAATGCCTTCTTCCAGCAGCGCCTGGCCGATGCCCATGATGATGCCGCCCTTCCACTGGCTCTCCGCGAGTTTCGGGTTGTAGAGCCGGCCGGAATCCAGCGCCGACACCACGCGCGACACGCGCACGGTGCCGAAATCCTCGTCGACGCGCACCTCGATGAAATGCGCGCACCAGGAGTGGCGCGAATAGTCGCCCTCGGTGTGCGGCAGTGCCGCCGCGATGGTGGTGTAGTTCTTGTAGCGATCCTCGGCGGTCGAGTTCGCCGGCATGGTGTCGCCGGTGGCCTCGATGCGGTCGCGGCCGACGCTGGCCAGCAGGTCGGCGATCGAGACATCGGGACCATCGCCGCGCGGCGACCTGATGCGGCCATTGGCGACGACCAGCGTGTTGGCCTGGAGCGCGTGGAAGGGCGAGCGCGGATCGCTGATCGCCAGTCCGACAAGCTGATCGAGCGCCGATGTCGCCGCCTTGTAGACCGCGCCCGTCATCACGCCGGCCAGCCGCGACCCGCCGGCCACGCCGGCGCGGGGATACCGGGAATCGCCGAGCTTCACGACGACATGGTCGGCCGCCACGCCGACCGTTTCGGCCGCCGTCTGCGCCAGGATCGTGTAGGTGCCCTGGCCCATGTCGATCGAGGAGCTTTCGACCTCGACCGAGCCGTTGGCAAGGATACGCACGATGGCCTCGCCGTAAGCGCGCCGTACCGGATAGGTGCCGGCGGCGACGCCCCAGCCGATCAGCTGGTTGCCGTCGCGCATCGAACGCGGTTTGGACGTGCGCTGGGCCCAGCCGAAGCGTTCGGCGCCAGCCGCGAAAGCCTCGCGCAACTGCCGCGTCGACCAAGCCTTTTTTGCGTGCGGATCCTGCTCGGCGTAATTCCTCAGCCGGATCTCCAGCGGATCGATGCCGACCTCGTAGGCGAGCTCGTCAATGGCGCTTTCGATGCCGAAGGCGCTAGGGTTTTCGCCCGGCGCGCGCATGGCGCCGGGCACCACCGAATTCACCCGCACGACATTCTGCTTCGAGGAGAAGTTGGGCGTCGCATACATGATCGAGGTGACGACGCCCAACGGCTCGACCCACATTCCGTCTATGGATGTTTCGTTGACGCCGCGATGCACGATCGACTGGATCTTTCCGTCACGGTCGGCGCCGATCGTCACCGTCTGGCGGGTCGCGGCGCGGCCGCCATAGCCGGTAAAAGTCTGCGGCCGCGTCATCACCACCCTCGCGGGCCGTCCCAGCATTTTTGCTGCGGCAGCCGCCACCGCGCCATGGCCGAGCGCCAATGCCTTGGAGCCGAAGCCGCCACCGATATAAGGCGAGACCAGCCGTACATTTTCGAACGGCACGCCGAACCATTCGGCATAGGTGCGGGCCATGCCGTCGAGCCACTGGCTCGGTTCCCACACGGTCAGCCGGTCGCCCTCCCAGCGCGCGATGAGGCCATGCGGCTCCATCGGCGCCTGGTATTCGCGCGGCGTGTTATAGGCGCCGCAGACGCGCACCGGGGCAGCGGCGAAAGCGGCCTGCGCATCGCCCCATTCCTTGGTCATGGCGGCGATCGGAATGCCGTCGCCGGCCTTGGCGTCGCTGAGGTCGACGATGGCCGGCGTCTCGTCATAGCTGACCTTGACCATCGCCGCTGCCGCGACGGCCTGCTCGAAAGTCTCCGCGATGACCGCGGCGACATGCTGGCCCGAAAAGGTGATGTCGCGCGCCAGCGGGCAGTAGGGTTTGTCCGGCGGCGGCGTGCCGAACCAGTCCGATGCAGTCTTCAGCGGCATGATGGTGTCCGGCGTCAGCACCTTGAGCACACCAGGTGCCGCCTCCGCGGCTGACGTGTCGATCGAGCGCACCTTGCCTGACGCGATCGTGCTTTCGACCAGAACGCCGTAGGTTAGCCCGTCGAGCTGGTGCTCGACGGCGTATTTTGCCGCACCGGTAATCTTGGCCGGGCCGTCGACGCGCGACAGCCGCCCGCCAACCTGATCGGCAGTGCCGTCCGAAGCGTCGCCGTGCCGTGTCCTGGGGTCGTGAATGGTCATGCCATGGCTCCCGTCTTGAGGATGGCGCGGGCGACGACGCGCGGCGCCAGTTCGATCTTGTAGTGGTTGGCGCCGTGGCCGATGGCCCCTTCCACGGCGAGCAAGCTGGCTGCCCGCACCCTGTCTTCGCTGAGCACCTTGCCCTTCAACGCCGCTTCCACGGCGTGCGCCCGCCACGGCTTCGTCGCGACGCCGCCCAGCGCGACGCGCAGGTCGCGAATGGTGCGGCCATCGGCTTCGAAGTCGATGCCGACTGCGGCACTTGCAGCCGCGAACTCATACGACTGCCGGTCGCGGATCTTGAGATAGGTCGAACGCCGGGCCGTGCCGGAAGCCGGTATGCTGATGGCGGTGATCATCTCGCCCGGTTGGATGGCATGTTCCCTGTCGGGCGTGGCGCCGGGCAGGAGAAAGAAGTCGTCGACGGCAACCTGGCGTTCGCCAAGATGAACCACGGCGTCGAAGGCGACCAGCGCGGTGGCGAGGTCACCGGGATACATGGCGATGCAGGCGTCGCTGGTGCCGAGCACGGCATGGCCGCGGGTGACGCCACCGATTGCCGAGCAGCCGGTGCCGGGCGAGCGCTTGTTGCAAGCGGGAAAATTCGCGGGATCGCGGAAATAGGGGCAGCGCGTGCGCTGCATGAGATTGCCGCCGATGGTCGCCATGTTGCGGAGTTGCGCGGAGGCCGCCTGCCACAGCGCTTCCGAGACCGCGGGGAAGCGGCTCTTGATCTCGGCATGGTCGGCGACGTGGCTCATCTTGGCCAGCGCGCCGATCATGGCACTGTCAGCGTCGACCTTGATGGCGTCGAGCCCTTTGAGATGGGTGATGTCGACCAGGCTGTCGGGTTCGGCCACGCCGCATTTGGCGAGATCGACCAGCGTCGTACCGCCGGCAAGCAGCATGGCCCCGGGCAGGGCGGCAGCTTGGCGTGCGGCATCGATGCTATCGGCGCGAACGTAGGAAAAATCCCTCATGACGCGACCTCCAGTGCCGCCTGGCGTACGGCGGCAACGATGTGCGGATAGGCGCCGCAGCGGCACAGATTGCCGGCCATGTATTCGCGGATCTCGTCATCCGAGCCGGCATGGCCCTCGCGGATGCACGCCACCGCCGACATGATCTGTCCCGGCGTGCAGTAACCGCACTGGAAAGCATCCTGGTCGAGGAAAGCAGCCTGAACTGCGTTGAGCGTGCCGTCGTCGCCGGCCAATCCTTCGATGGTGGTGATCTCGCGGCCTTCGGCTTGAGCTGCAAGCGTCAGGCAGGCGAGCACGCGCTGTCCCTCGACATGCACCGTGCAGGCGCCGCACTGGCCCTGGTCGCAACCCTTCTTGGTGCCGGTCAGGTCGAGGCGATCACGCAACGTATCGAGCAGCGTGACGCGCGGCTCGATCTGCAGTTCATGGTCGTGCCCGTTGATGATGAGATGGATGGTGGTCTGGCTGGTCATGGGCGTCTGGCTCCAGTTGCTTGACGCCAGGGGAATGAAATGGCGTCCGGGTAGGAGAGGGCAAGGGCGGTGCGCCTAATCTCCCCCCTTGTGGGGGAGATGCCCGGCAGGGCAGAGGGGGGCGCGAAGGAATGCGACGTTCCCGATTTACATGCGTCGAAATAGACCTTTCCAAGCGGGTGTTGGTCGGCGGGACAGCGCTCCCTCTGTCCTGCCGGACATCTCCCCCACGAGTGGGGAGATTGGCAGCTCTGCCGCCCCGACTCTCCAGCGGGCAGGGGATGCTTCAGTCTTCACAATCTCAACACGTGACATACCGGCTCCCCTGATTATATGATGAGGCTGCTCCACTAAAACGGAGGCGCCTCCGTTTATTCAGTTGGGGGCTTACCCGTTTGGGTTCAAGCCCCCATATTTCGACAGTGGAGAAAAAATTGACCGAGCAGTCGCAAGCAATTGCCGACGAGAGGCGCGAAGCCGCAGCGCCAAGGCCGCTGCGCGCCGATGCGCAGCGCAACCGCGACCGGCTGGTCGAGGTTGCGGCAGCGGCCTTTGCCGAGCACGGCGTCGATGCCTCGCTGGAGGAGATCGCGCGCCAGGCGGGCGTCGGCATCGGCACGCTCTACCGGCATTTTCCAACCCGCGAGCATCTGGTCGAGGTGGTCTATCGGCGTGAAGTCGAGGCGCTCTGCGCGGCGGCCGATGATCTCGCCAGCCACCATTCGGCCGATGTGGCGCTGGAACAGTGGATGCAGCGCTTCGTCGACTACATCGCCACCAAGCGCGGCCTTGCGGCCAGCCTGCGCATCCTGTTCAACACCAATTCCGCCGTGTTCTCCGACATGTCGGGCCGGGTGTCGCTGGCCTTGCGGCAACTGGTCGAGGCGGCGGTGGCCGAAGGCTCGATCCGCAGCGACGTCGACGCCTCCGATGTGCTGCACGCACTCGGCGGCATCTACTCGGCCCCCGACACCAAGGACTGGCGCGACCGCTCGCGCCGGCTGGTCAAGCTGCTGATGGACGGGCTGCGGTTCGGGGCAGGGAAGAGGTGACCTAGCGGCTCAAGCCGAACCATCGACCGCATAGAACCGAAACGCGCCGGGCAGCCCGCTTGCCGCCATTTCGCCACGCTCCTCGAACCGCAGGCCGGAGCCGACCACGAGATCGCGCACCGTCCTTGATGCGATGATTTCGCCCGGCCGCGCATGGTCAAGCAGACGCGATGACAGTTCGATCGCCGCGCCTGAAAATTGATGGCCCCGCTGCTCGCACTCGCCGATATGCACCGCCGAGCGGACCTCGACACCGGATTGCCGCAAGCGATCGCGGATGGCGATCGCGCACTGGATCGACCGCGTTGGCCGCTGGAACACCGCGAGCACCTTGCCGTCCGATCGGCTGATCTCTCTGCCTTCGGCCGCGAGGAGTTCGCCACGGAGCGCTTCGGCGTGCCGCTCGGCCGGGTCGATGCCGAAAGGCGAACCCGTCATGTCGAGGGACAGCACCGACACAAGCAGCCGTTCGCCTGGGGCCGCCGGCAAGGCGCCGGTGACGAAAGCCTGGATCTCGTCGACGATCCGATCGGAATTCTCGCCCCAGATGACGTGGTCGCGGCCGGCGAACTCAATGTATCGGGCGCCCTCGATGTGCGTCGCCAGGTAACGTCCTTCTTCCCGCTTCACCCAGCCGTCGCCAGTCGTCTGCATGATCAGTGTCGGAACATGGACAGCAGGCAGAATGTCGCGAACATCGATTTCGGCTCCCCAGCGCCACAGGGCGATCGCGTCGGCGGGCGAGGCAGAATTCCTGAGATAGGCGGCGAACCATTCTGTCTCGAACGTGTCGCTCATCAGACTGGGCGCCGCGTTGCTCATATCCGCCGCCGCTCCCCATTCTTTCTCGACGATCGCCAGATCCTCTTCCACCTGCTCGCTTGTCTTCGCCCACGGATAGTCTTGTGACCACCTGCCGCGGGCGTAGGCCCCATTGAGCACGAGTGCCGCTGTGCGCTCGGGATAGGTCGCCGCGAACAGCATGCACATCGGGCCGCCCTCGGAGCTGCCGAAAAGCACCGTGCGCTTCGAGCCAACCGCATCCAGCACTGCCCGCACATCTTCCATCCGCTCTTCCAGGGTCGGCAGACCGACATTGCGGTCCGAGAGCCCGGTGCCGCGCTTGTCCATGCGGATTAGGCGCGAGAAAGTGCCGAGCCGCCGGTGCACATGCGAAAGCCGCGGCGAGCCCCAGGCGTGGTCGAGGTTGGAGACCCATCCCGGCACATGGATCAGGTCGACCGGACCGTCGCCGGTCACCTGATACGCGATGTTGATCCCGGCCGATTTGACATAGTGGGTCGGGGGGGGCGCGAGTTCGTGGCTGAAGCCGGTAGCGTCATCCGCATCAGTCGTGGGTGGCCGTGCCGGCGCCATTGTGCGGCGTGTGCGCAGCGTCTCGAACAATTGCCGCGTCTCCGGCTCCGGCTGCAGCTTGAGATCGCGTAGAAGCGCGGTGCGGCAGTGCTCATATTGCTTCAGCGCGAGATTGGTCCTGCCTTGCGCCGCATAGGCGCGCATCAGGGCACGGTGGACATCCTCCCTCAACGGGTCCATGGCCAGCAGGCGCGCCGCCGCGCGCACGCATGCGGCAGGATCGTTCGTCGCTGCATAATGCGCGACGAGCCTGTCGAGCGCCGCGACGGCCAGTGCCCGCAGCCGCTCGCGTTCGATCCTCAGCCAGTCCTCGAATGGCTCCTCCTTCAGGCCGAAGCCGTCGAGCAGGTCGCCGCGGTAGACATTGAGCGCCAGTTCGAGGTCTTCGGGTGCCGGGCTGGCGACCAGCGCCTCGAACCGCGCGACGTCGAAATCAAGGCCGTCGAGATGCAGAGCGACGCTGTTGCCATCGGTGAGGAAGCGGCCGCCGCCGCACGTCTGCATGGCCTTCCTGACAGACGATACCGCTTGCCGCAGGCTCATTCGCGCCTGCGCCTCGCTGTTGATGCCCCAGAGCAGGGTCGCCAGCTTCTCGCGCGACTGCGAATGCCCCGACTGCAGCGCGAGATAGGCGACCATCGCACGCGCCTTGCGGCTGATGGCTGGAACCGTGGCCCCGACGCCGGCAAAGTCGAAACCACCCAGCAGGTGAAGATAAGGTCCGGTCATCGGATCCGCCACGGTCACAGCGCGACGACGATCCGCTCAAGCTCACTCCATTTCAACACTTATTCCGCCGCCGAGGCGCTTTTCACGATTCCATCACGCAGGTTCCCACGCGTTGCTCACGGCGCTTGAGGAGATTGTTCGCACTGGATCTCTTTTCGCAGGAGGATACCGTGCATCACCCTGGCCCGACCGAGTGGCCCATCTGGCATGACGACCCCGGGCGCGACCGGCAGGAGCTTGGCGCACCATCGCGTCACGATATTGCGCTGGCCCGCTATCTCGAAACACAACAGGCCCATCGGGCATTGGCGGCTCGCAGACTCGATCCGGCGGCGGTCGTGGCCTCTGCACTGGCAGCGTTCGTCCGCTGCCTTTTCCGTGCAGCGCTGCGCCGAATTGTCCGCTGGCCAACCGATGCCGCGACAGGGATGGACGATTTCGGCTTGACGTTGTCCAAGGCTCATGCGGATCTTAGCAAGAACCTTTGGGGCCGCTGAGTGCAGCGCCCTTGGTCGACGATCTCATCCCCAACCGCCGCCGCCGCCGCCAGCCCCACCGCCGCCTCCGCTGCCGCCGAGAGAAGGAATCACGGGCGGCTTTTGCGGGGTCTCTTCCGCCGGCTTGATCACTTTGCCGGTGGTCGCCTTGTTGTATCTGACCACCTTTGGCTGAGGTGCTACGCGAACCACCTTGCGGTGTTTCGCCGGCGGTGCCGGCTCAAACATCGGCGATACCGAGGTGCAGCCCATGAGCCCGGCCAGAACGCCGGATAGAATTATCCCGATGAATGCCTGCCCGAATGTCTGCTTGAATGCCTTGCCCACCATGGCCTCCTTATTGTTCAGAACAAATCCCGACGCGGATTGGCTTCTTCCCAGACCCCCCGGGCCGCATTGACCAGTTGCGTGTCCAGCGAACCGGACGGGGGGATCTTCGACTTGAGCTCTCGACGCAGGGCGTCCAAAGCTGCCGTTTTCGGCTTGGTGCCGAACTGCGCCAGGCCCTTTTTGGCGTCCGGCAGCTCCTTGCGCAGATCGAGCGCGACGGCGAATGCCAGGAAGCGCACCGCGACAGCCTGATCGGCCTTGTCGCCTTTCGCCATTTCGAGCGCCGCGCGATCATAGGCGCTCGACGGATCGCCGCGCGTGGTCGCCAGTTCGAACAGCCTTTGCGCTTCCGCCGGGTCCTGGCGCACACCGGCGCCATCCCTGTACATGCGGGCGAGGCTGCCGGGCGCGTAGGGCTGGCCAAGATCGGTGGCCTGCTGGAACAGCGCCTGCGCCGTCTTCGGATCCTTGTCGATGCCTTGGCCGGCGAGGTAATTGCGGCCGAGCAGGTTCATCGAATACATGTCCTGGCGCTGCACCCCCGCTTGCAGGAAGGCGACGGCGCGGGCCGGATCGGCAGGCACGCCGTTGCGGCCCTCGGTGAAGATGGCGGCAAGATCGTTCATGGCATAGGTGTGCCCCATGGCCGCCGCCTTGAGCAGCAGGTCGAGGCCCTTGGCCGTATCGCGGTTGACGCCATAGCCATTGAACAGCGCGCGTCCCCACGAGGTCATGCCGTAAGGATCGCCCTTGTCTGCGGCAGCCTTGTAGAGAGCGTTGGCCTGGGTGCGGTCGATGGCCGTTCCGGTTCCGGTTGCGTTGAGATAGCCGAGTTCGAAGACGGCGCGGACATGGCCTTTCTTGGCGGCCTCCTCGATGGCTGTCCTGGCCTCTCTAACCTGGCCTGCCGCAAGCAGCGCGCGGCCGAGCTCGTATTGGAAGCGGGCGACGTCTGGATAGGTTTTCACCGCCGCCTCGCAGGCTGCCACCGCACCGGCGCCGATCTCGTTCGGCAGCAGGCCGGGCACCACGCCTTGCAGGTCGAGAGGCTCGCCGGCGGCGGTGTCGCAAGCCTCGACCGTCGGCGACAGTTTCATCGTCGCCGGCTTGGCGGAGCTGCTGTCGGCGCGGATTTCGAAGCCGACCTCGACCGGCGCGCCGGCGCCGATCTGCGGCTCGTAACGGAGATGGTCGACTTCACCGGCCAGAAGGCTGGATTGCGGCGACAAGGTTCGATCAGGCAATGACAGCGTTCCCGTTGCCGGATACCCCGAGACCTTCAGGCTGACCGCCGGATCGTCGGTGGGGAAATCCAGATTGAGCGCGACCGGGCCGACGCCGACGGGAATATCAAGCTTGCGGTTCTCGATTGCTTCGGCAGCGCCGGTGATGTGGATGCCGCGCTCCAGCACCTGCTGCTTCTGCTCGGCCTCGAGCGAAGCCATGATCTGCTGACCCGCCGCACCTTCGCCGCTCTTGACGCGGAACACCAATATGCCCTGGCTTCCGCCGCCCCAGTTGTCATGCGTGGCATAGGCAAGCATATCCACCTCGTCCTGCGTGGCGGCCCCTTTGGGGACATCCATTTGCAGGCGCGGCAGGTCCTTGCCGGCGATCGGTTCGCCCACCGCGACGTCTTTGCCGTCCAGCACCAGACGGCCCATTGCTGGCGGACGTTCGATGCTGACGCTGATAGCGCCGCCATCGACATCGACCGGCTCCGGCAGGCCGAGAGCGACAGGACCGACCCCCGACAGCACCACCTTCTCCAGCACTGGCGGCAGCGAAGGCCGGTTGTTGCGGCGCACCAGCACCACGTCATCGATCAGCGACGAATTTTCCCAGGGCACCTGCATCCCGTTGGTGGCCTGCACGACATCGCGGCGCACCGCTGACATGACCGTGCGGATCTCCTGGTTCGGCGCCAGCGCGCGCCGCGAAAACGCCGATGAAAACGGGCTCAGGTCGCCGCTGCCGTCATAGGCGACCGCACCTGGTTCGGTGGCGAAGGCAATCAGCGTGTTGAGCGAGCTTCGCACCTGCGCCAGCCCGGTATTGCCGGCGGTGACAAGCTGGTCGCGCAGCCAGTAATTGTTGCGCGGGAAGGGATTGTTGCGGCAGGCATCGAGGATGATCACCTGGATCTTCGACTTCGAGCGCAGCTGCTCCAGCACGTCGTTGAGCTTGATGGCCTGGACCTCGATATCGGCCGCCTTCTTCAACGAGGCGTCGACCGGTATCAGGAAATTCTCGCCGCCGATCTGAAAGCCGTGCCCGGAATAGTAGACGACGGCGAGATCGGCGCCGTCGGCGGCGGCCAGATAGTCCCGGAACTGGCCTTCGAACTGCTGCTTGGTGAGATTCTCGGCGACGAAAACCTCGAAGCCCGCCAGCCGGAACGTGGCCGATACGTCCTGGGCATCCTTGGCCGGGTTCTTCAATGCCGGGATGTTGCGGTATTCGGAATTGCCGATGACAAGCGCGACCCTTCGATCGGCGCAGGCCTCGAAGCTTGTGAGGCCGGCAAGGATGAAGGCCGCGATGAATCCGCAAAGTCGGAGCATGACAAAACTCCTGGTCGCGGCCTGACGCCGACGAGAACACCGCTTGCGGCATCAAGGTCCGTTGAGAGTATGCAACCTGCCACAGCATAAAGTGAAAGGCCCGTCACCGCCAGACCATGGCAGGCGATTTCTTTCGGCGTTGACCGACCGCAGGGTGCAAGTAGCACGCGCTTCACGAGCAGGTATGTGACAAGTCTCACAGTTCGAAATGCCTGGTGCCGGCGGCTGCGCGCCTATTCCTTGAAGAGCAATTCCTTGTCGTTCGAATATTTTACCAGCAACGGAATGCTGGCGCCGCCGATAACGGGGCCGAGATGGCCAAACGTCCCCTCGATGACGGAGAACGGCTCGGGGCGATCGACAAGGATCCGTGCCAGCTTTCTGCGCATGGCCTTGGCGATCTCCTTGCGCACGCCATTCGGTATGGCGCCGTCGATCACCACATTGTCGATGTCGAGCAAGGCAACGGCACTGCGGGCGGCATAGGCAAGCCCGTCCGAAACCTCATCGATCCACGCGGTGAGCGGCTCTCCAAGGTCGCCCCAGTCGTCGGGCGACGACCAGATGCGGCCGGCGCTCTCGTCCCGATTGTCCTGGTCGTTGAGCTTGCCGGCCAGCGAATGCAGCGAAGCGACGCGCAGCAGCGGGGTCATCCGGTCGCCCTTGCGCCCCGGCGCGGGCACCGGCATGTCGCCCAGCGCCCCGGCCAGCTTGTTGCGGCCGGGGAACAAGTGATGATCGAGCACCAGGCCGCCGCCGATGAAGTGCCCGACATAGGCATAGAGAAAGTCGGCGCGCGATCCGCCGGCGCCAAACATCAGTTCGGCCGCGGCCGACACCGTGGCGTCGTTGTAGAGGAACACCGGCCAGTCGAACGCCCGGTCCAGTTCGGCGCGAATGTCGATTTCCCTCCAGGCATCCAGCCTGCTCGCCGGCACCGCGCCCTCTTCGCTCAGGTTCCACTGATGGAATGGCGAGGCGATGCCAAGACCGGCGATGCGGTCTTGCTCTATCGATCTGTGCTTGCGGCACATGCGCGCGATGGCGCCCTTGGCGAATTTCATCACCTCGACGGGCGTCGGATAGTCGAACAGCGTGCGTTCGAACGCCATCACGTCGCCGACGAAATTGACCAGGGCGACATCGGCGCTGCGATGGTCGACCTTGAGGCCGAAGGCGTACGCGGCTTTCGGGTTCAACGCATAGGGAACCGAGGGTTGCCCCAGCCGTCCGCGCAAAGGCTCCAGGCGCAGCAGCAGCTTGTTGTCGGCGGCGCGGTTGACGATGGTGGTGATGGTTTGCGCGGCCAGCCCCGTCAGCCGCGTCAAATCGGTCTTGGCCAGCTGGCCGTGCCGGCGGATCAGCGAGACGATCAGGCGTTCGTTGTAGATGCGGCTCTCGGCCTGCGTGGTTCCGCCGCTGCGGCCCTCGGCGATCTTTTCGAGACTGAAGAAGCTGGTGCCGGTCACGCTTTCCCCTGCGCAAGGAGGTTGGCCGCAAGGCGAGCCGATCAAAGCGCTGACGTAGCAATGCGGGCACGGCAAGGCAACACTTAAATCCACCCGATGGAAAAATGTAGTTGACGCCGGCCGGCCTGCTGTCGTTCAAAGAATGCAAGCCTGGAGGAGCAATGCCGTGACGCAGACCCGGACAATCATGTGCTTTGGCGATTCCAATACCTATGGCGCCATTCCC
Organism: Mesorhizobium sp. M0062; assembly: GCF_040323125.1. Lineage (NCBI taxonomy): Bacteria > Pseudomonadati > Pseudomonadota > Alphaproteobacteria > Hyphomicrobiales > Phyllobacteriaceae > Mesorhizobium > Mesorhizobium sp. M0062. The sequence goes on along the minus strand of NZ_JAMYUO010000016.1, from coordinate 66,067 downwards.
ACCCTGGCCCGCGTCGGACGGCGCCGCTTCACGCCCGACCGGCGCTGGCCGGGCATCATGCGCCGCCAGCTCGGCAGCGGATGGGATGTGATCGAAGAAGGGCAGGGCGGGCGCACCACCGTGCACGACGATCCGATCGAAGGTCTCCACAAGAACGGGCTCAAATCGCTCCCGGTGTGCCTGGAAACGCATATGCCGCTCGACCTCGTCATCCTCATGCTCGGCACCAACGATCCTCAAGCATAGGTTCTCGGTAACGCCGAACGACGTCGCTGATTCCGTTGAGATTTTGGCCAGAATTGTCCTGCGCAGCGAAGCTGGCCCCGCAGGCGTGGCGCCCGCGGTCCTGATTGTGGCGCCGCCGTCGATGCTGGAGGTCGACTGGTTCGGTCAGATGTTCCTGGGCGGTGCCGCAAAGTCGATGCACTTTGCCGGCTTGTTCCGTGATGCCGCCCGGCGCGCCGGCGCCGCGTTCTTCAACGCCGGCGATGTCGTCGAGTCGAGCGCGGTAGACGGCATTCACCTCGACAGCGACGCGCATCGCGTGCTCGGCACGGAATTGGCCAAAGTCGTCCAGTCGCTGATCGGCAAGGCGTGATCGCGTGGGCGAGTCACCCGACTATCTCTGATTAATTAATTCCACTGGAAAAAGTTTTGACTTGCGAGCGGGAAGGTGGGTATCTGGGGAGACTGGGAAGAGTAGCGACCGCGAGGCTTGCGATGCGCGGCAACAATCAACGACAGGGAGGAAGTAAAATGCGATCTGACAGGAACATGATGCTGGCGACGCTGCTCGGCGTTGCCGGTGTGCTCGCGGGCGGTACCATTCTGGCAAGCGCGCAGGACGGCCCGGCCGGGCTCACCAAGCCGGCGGTATTTGCGCCGTTCGATCCGAAGGCGCCGGCCTGCAGCCCACCGCCCGGCCTGAACAAGGTGCTGGCCTTCGCGCAGGACAACGAGCGTGAATTCATGCAGGGCGTCGACCGCGGCCTGGCCGCCGCCGCCAAGGATCGCGGGCTGGAATATCGCCGCGCGCTTGCCAACAATGACGCCGCCAAGGGGGTCGAGCAGGTGCAATTGTTTCTCGCCTCCAAGATCGGCGGTCTGGTGGCGGCGCCTGTGGACCCGGCCTCCATGAGCCGCAGCCTGCAGGAGCTTATCTGGTCGGGCGCCTATGTCGGCACCATCGTGCCGCCGCCAGCCACGTCGCTGCTCAATGCGCCGCAATACGAGACCGGCAAGGTGCTGGCCGAAGCGGCCGCAGCCTACATAAAGGACAAGCTCGGCGGCAAGGCCAATGTCGTCATCCTGTCGCATGACAGCATGGAATTCCTGGCGCCGCGCTTTGCCGCCATGCGCGACATCTTCAAGGCAATGCCCGGCGTCACCATCGTCGCCGACATCTCACCCAATCCCGTCAACAAGGAAGGCGGCTTTGCCACGATGAGCACCATTCTCCAGGCCCATCCCGACGTCGATGTCGTGCTCGGCGCCGACACCGTCGTGCTCGGCGCGCTGGCTGCCCTGGAAGCGGCAGGCAAGGCGCGGCCGGACCAGTTCCTCGGCGGCATCGACGGCGAGCCGGAAGCGGTCGCCGCGATCAAGAAAGGCGGCGGTCCCTACAAGGCAAGCATCAGCCTGGCGTCGCCGGTCTTCGCTTATGCCATGGGCCAGCACGCGGCCGACTGGCTGGAGGGCAAGAGCATCCCGCAGGCGATGGATATCCTGCCGGTGGCGCTGACCAGCGACTACATGGCCCAGTACGAGGCCGACGTCGCCGACCCGGCCGCGGTCTACAAGGACCCGAAGCGCCGCGATATCTATCTCAGGATGTACGGCAACATCTGCTACGATACGCGCGACCAGTATGTGAATTTCCCCTGGTCATCCGAGGCAAAGTAGCGCCTGTTTTTCCCGCGCGATACGGGCGGTTCAGCCTGACCTGAAACCGCCCGCTTCAGTGAGAGGCAAGCATGAGCACAGACAGCCTTCGAACGGGGACGACACCGCTGCAAACGGGCCGGTTTTCATCCTTGCTGCCGGGCGTCAAGGCGCCGGGCGAAGCGTCTGGCCGCATCGGGCTGGCGCTGGTCGCGCTCGGCTTGATCGTCGCCTTCTCGCTGTTGAACAAATCGTTCTTCAGCCTCGACAATTTCGTCGTCATCGGCGTCAACTCGACCTCGATCCTGATCGCCGTGCTCGGCACCTCCGCGCTGCTGATCGCCGGCTATGTCGACCTCTCCATCGGCAGCATGGTCGCCCTGATCGGCATCATCACTGCCAAGGTCGCGGTGGCGACGCAGAGCGCGCTGCTGGCAATCTGCGTCGGCCTGGGTCTGGGCCTTTTGCTCGGTCTGCTCAACGGTCTGCTGGTGCGCAGGCTGAGCATCTCGCCGTTGATCGTCACGCTGGCGATGCTGGCGCTCTATGGCGGCCTTGCCTTCGTCGTCTCCAGCACCGCGGTCTATGGTTTTCCCGAGGCTCTGCTCGAATTGGGGCGGGGCAAGATCTTCGGCATCCAGTACACCGTGATCATCGCCGCGCTGGTCTTTGTCGCCGGAGCCTTTGTCCTGACCAGCACGGTCACCGGCTTGAGGCTCTACGCCATAGGCGGCGATCCGCGCGCAGCCGAACTCTGCGGCATTCCGGTGGGGCGCACGGTGGTCGGCCTCTACGCCGCCAATGGCTTGCTGATCGGTCTGGTCTCGGTGCTGATCGCCGGCCGCCTCGGCAGCATCACGCCGACCATCGGCGTTCGCTTCGAGCTCGACGTGCTCACCGCCGCCATCCTAGGCGGCGTCGCTTTTTCCGGCGGCTCCGGCCGGCCGCTCGGCATCGCCATCGGCGTTGCCACCATCGGCATCCTCAATGCAGGACTGATCTTCGTCGGCCTGCAATCATGGTGGCAATCCATTTCGGTGGGAAGCATGCTGTTGCTGGCGTTGGTGGCCGACCAGGCTGCGATCGGTTTTCGCGGCCGGCGCGCTCGGGCCGCCGCGACCAACTTCGCGGTGGCGGACGATGGTGCCGTCGCCTCGGCCGGCCCTGCCGTGACGGAGGGCAATGGAGAAGCCCCGCAAGGTCCGGCATTCTCGATTGCCGACGCCCGCAAATCCTACGGCGCGCTGACGGCATTGGAAGAGGCGAGCTTCACGGTCGGCAAAGGCGAGATCGTCTGTCTGCTCGGCGACAATGGCGCCGGCAAGTCGACGCTGGTGAAGATTATTTCGGGCGCCATCCGGCCCGATGCCGGCGCGATGACCCTCGAGGGCCAGCCGATTTCCTTCAGGAGCCCGCAGGATGCACGCGGCGCCGGCCTGGAGACCGTCTATCAGGATTTGGCGCTCTGCCCGAACCTCAGCGTCGCCCACAATATGATCCTCGGGCGTGAGGAAACGCGGCGTTGGCTCGGTGTCTTCCCGGTTCGCGACGACCGAAAGGCCGCCGAGCAGTGTCGTGCCCGGCTTGCCGCGCTGGGCGTCACGCTTCGCGACGAAAACGTTCTGGTGCGCTCGCTGTCGGGCGGCCAGCGGCAGTCCATCGCCATTGCCCGCGCGCTTGCCGATCACGTCAAGCTTATCTGCCTCGACGAGCCCACCGCCGCGCTCGGCGTCAAGCAGACCGCGCAGGTCGTCAAGCTGATCCGTTCGATCGCCGCCAGCGGCACCGGCGTCATCCTGGTCACGCACGACCTGTCGACGGTCAGGGCGCTGGCCGACAGGATCGTCGTGCTCAGCCTCGGCAGGGTGGCTTACGACGGCTCGGCCAAACAGCTGACCGCCGATCAGCTCTGGGGCCTGATGGCAAGCGGGACGCTGGCGCCGGCCGCTGGGTAGGAATGCCGATCGCAGGATCTAAAGCTCGAGGCAGACCTTGCCGAAATGCCTTTGCGCTTCGTAGTGCCTGAAGGCGGCGGCGATATCCTGCAGTGGAAAGCTGCTGTCGATGACAGGCTTCAGGCGGTTGACCTCTATCGCACGGATCATGTCCTGCTGGTCGGCTTTGCTGCCGATGGAAATTCCGCTGATGCGGATCTGGTTTGAAAACAGCGCCGGGATTGAAACTTCTGCTGCAAAGCCGGTCAGGACGCCGATGAGTGCGATATGCCCGCCTGTCCGGCAGGCCGCTATCGACTGCGCCAGCGTCGCCGGTCCGCCGACCTCGATCACATGATCGACGCCGCGTCCGTCCGTCAGTTCCCTGGCCCTGCCGCCCCACTCCGGCACCGCCTTGTAGTTGATGACGCTGTCGGCCCCGAGTCGTCTGAGCTTCTCCAGCTTCTCTTCATCGGACGACGTGGCGATGACCCTTGCGCCGGCGGCCTTGGCAAATTGCAGCGCAAACAATGACACGCTGCCGGTGCCAAGGATCAGCACCGTGTCGCCGGGCTTTACCTTGCCGCATGTCACCAGGCCGCGCCAGGCGGTGACGCCCGTGCAGGTCAGCGTTGCCGCCTCGAGATGCGTATAGCCCGCCGGCGCCGTGGTGAAGGCCTGCGCCGGCATGCACACATACTCGCTGGCGAAGCCGTCGAAACTGTCTCCGGGAATGTCGCGGCTTGTATCGGATCTCATGTCGCTGGCCAGCCACCAGGGGTAGAAAACACTGACGACGCTGTCGCCCGGCTTGAACGTGTCGACGCCGTCACCGATCGCGATCACCTCGCCGGCGCCATCCGACAGCGGCACGCGGCCGTCGGCGAGCGGCACCTTGCCCTGTACGGCGAAATCGTCGCGCATGTTCAGCGCGCAGGCGCGAATCCTGACCAGCATTTCTCCCGGCCCAGGCCGGGGCTGATCCTCCTCGACCAGGTCTAGCTTGTCCAACCCGCCCGGCGCTCTCAGCCTGACCAGCTTCATAGTCTCTCTCCGACGTAAAGAGCGTTAGCATGGCGGCGGCGGTCCAGCCTATCGCCGGACCGGCCGGCCGGAAATCACGCGCAGCCAAGGCGCCAGATGGACGGCGCTCATCAAGAGATACATCAGCGGCATGCCGGTGAGCGGGGAGGCATCGGCCCCCAGGCACGACATGACGCCGTCGCCAGCGTGAATGCAGGTAAGCAGCGCCATCACGGCGAAAACAGGGGCCGCGGCGAGGCACAGCCAGTCGGCGGTGCGGAGAGAAACTGCATCGGAGCGTTGAGGGACCTCACTGCCGGTGCCTGTGCCGATATCGCTCATGGTCGTAATCCCTTGATGATCAATGCCCGGGTTTCCTGTCCCGTGAGGCACAGGAAACCAAGCTGGATGGGCGCCGCTCCAGGTCCTTACTTGCCGTCCTTGTTGCGGAACGCGGCTTCGCCGGCCGCCGACACTTCCTCCCACGTCTTGTCGGGTGCGGCGTCGTAATTGTCGTGCCAGTTCCACCAGCTGTAGAGCTCGGTCTGCGGATAGCCTTCGGGCGAATCCTCCCAGATTTCCTGGCGGCCGAGCGGCGTTGCGTCGAGGTAGCTCCAGACCGTGCCCATCTGCTCGTCGCCGCGGTTGTTGATGAAGTAGGTGCGATAGACTTTCTTGCCGTCCTGGATGAACACGTTGTGGCCGTGCCATTCGTCGACGCCGAAATCCTTGTCGAAACTGTCGGTGATTGTGTACCAGGGCATCTCCCAACCCATCCGCTGCTTCAAGCTGGCAATGTCGGCCTGCGGCGCGCGGGAGGCATAGGCAAGCGTGGTGTTGCGGGCGTTGAGATGGGCGAGATGGCCGACCTGGTCGGCGCCGAGCGAACAGCCGCGGCAGGCATGTTCGGGCCAGCCGTGGACGCCGGGTTCGTAGAAGGCGCGGTAGACGATCAACTGGCGCCGGCCCTCGAACAAATCGAGCAGGCTCGCTTTGCCGTTGGGACCTTCAAACACATAGGGCTTGTCTACTTCCATCCATGGCATGCGCCGGCGCTCGGCCGACAGCGCGTCCCTGGCGCGCATCGTTGCCTTTTCCTTCACCAGCATCTTTTCGCGCTCGGCTTCCCATTCCTGCCTTGAAACGACCGGTGGGGTCTTCATTGCCACGTGCTTGGTCATTGCTTGTTTCCTTTGCCAGTTGTTGAGCCGTTGTGGCTTGTCGTTGCCTGTTGATCGTGAGGCAGGCTAGGGCCGCGAGGCGGCGAGGGCGGAGTTACAAATGTGACGGCATTTGCAGGCGGGCCACCGCAGCAGGGGTGGCGAGGCCGCACGGTGGGCTCGAAGTCCTCGGAAGCAGGCATGGTCGGTTTTTCCTTATTGAGAAGCTTAACACGACTGTCTGAGATGCTCAGGCTAGCGAATGCGAATATTGCCGTCAACGCAGGCCTGGGCGTCTTCAACCAGTCCAGATGGCTAGGTCGCCGTCCCCGGCTTGCTGCTTGGCGGTGGTGACTTAAGTTAGGGCCGATAAGGGGAGCGGTGGGAGTTACAAATGTGACGGGATTTGCATGGACTCGCTGATCACCGCGGCAGGGCTGGCGCTGGCGGCGGGCAATCCGCTGGCGGCACTCGACCGCGTCGCCTTGCGCGAGGATGCCCCGGCGCTGGCGTTGCGCGGCATTGCCATGGCGCAGCTCGGCGATTTCGATCGCGCCAAAGTACTGTTGCGTAGGGCCGGCCGTGCCTTCGGTCCAAAGGAGGCGGTGGCGCGCGCCAGGTGCGTTGTCGCCGAAGCCGAGATCGCACTTGTTTCGCGTGATCTCGGCTGGCCGTCCAAGGCGCTCGACGCGGCGCGGTCGACATTGGAAAAGCATGGCGACCGGCTGAACGCGGCGCATGCCGGGCATCTCAAAGTGCGCCGCCTGCTGCTGATCGGCCGCCTCGACGAGGCTGAAGACGTGCTGGCTGGGCTCGATCCGTCACCGCTTCCGCCGGCCTCACGCGCCGCGCATGAACTCGCGGTTGCCGGCATCGCCATGCGGCGCCTGAAGACGAAGGCCGCGCGCGCAGCCCTTGAGTGGGCGCGCCATGCCGCCCGCCGGGCCGGCATTCCGGGTCTTATGGCGGAGGTCGACAGCGCCTTCCTGGCGCTGGAGACGCCGGCGGCGCGGCTGATCGCAGGCGGCGAGGAGCATCCGCTGTTGCTCGAAGAGGTCGAAGCGCTGCAGGCGTCGCGCGCGCTGGTCGTCGATACGTTCCGCTATATCGTGCACAAGCAGGAAACAACGATCTCGCTGGCAACGAGGCCGGTGCTGTTTGCGCTGGCGCGCGCGCTTGCCGAAGCCTGGCCGGCCGATGTGCCGAGGGCGACGCTGATTGCCCGCGCCTTTGGCGGCCGGCATGCCGATGAATCGCATCGCGCCAGGCTGCGGGTCGAGATCGGCCGGCTGCGCGCCGAATTGCGGCCGCTGGCGGGCATAGGCGCGACCAGCCAGGGCTTTGCGCTAAAGCCGCGCGAAGCAGGCTCCGTGGCGGTGCTGGCGCGGCCGATCGAGGAGCGGCACGCCGCGGTGCTGGCCTTCCTGGCTGATGGTGAATCCTGGGCCAGCTCGGCGTTGGCGCTGGCGCTGGGCGCCGGACAGCGCAGCGTACAGCGGGCGCTCGAGCAGTTGGCCGAGACCGGCAAAGTGCAGTCCTTCGGCCACGGCCGGGCGCGGCGCTGGATGACGCCACCGGTCGCTGGTTTCACGACCACCTTGTTACTCCCGTCGCCGCTGCCGAACGGCTAGGAAAGGTGACCATGATCGAGGACCAGGACATGAAACATTCAGCAGCGGAAATCCTGCGCGAATACGGGCCCTTTCCTGATGTCGACACCGTGCACGGCGTGAGCTTCGACGGACAGAATGTCTGGTTTGCGACGGGCGAGCGGCTGACCGCCTTCGATCCGGCAAGCGGTGAGACGCTGCGCTCGATCGATGTCGCCGCCCATGCCGGCACCGCCTATGACGGCCGACATCTGTTTCAGCTCGCCGGGGACCGCATCCAGAAGATCGACCCGGATACCGGCAAGGTGCTCTCCATCATCCCGGCGCCCGGCGGCGGCCGCGATTCCGGCATGACCTGGGCCGAGGGCACGCTCTGGGTGGGGCAAAACCGGGAGCGCAAGATCCACCAGATCGATCCCGAGACCGGGAAAATCCTGCGGACCATCGACTCAAACCGCTTCGTCACCGGAGTGACCTGGGTCGATGGCGAGCTCTGGCACGGCACCTGGGAAGGCGACCAGAGCGATGTCCGGCGCGTCGATCCGCAAAGCGGAAAGGTGCTGGAACGGCTCGACATGCCGGCAGGGGTGGGCGTTTCCGGGCTCGAATCCGACGGCGGCGACCGCTTCTTTTGCGGCAGCGGCCCCGGCGGCATGGTGCGATCGGTGCGCCGGCCCAGATCGGCCGGCAGCGTATAAGGCCGCGGCCGGCGGCGTTCGCCTTATGGTGCGAAACGTCCCGCCGAGATCATATCCCGGAGCCGTCGAGCAGCGGGACGTCTTCGCCTTGCCACGGACTTGGCATTGAAGCCCGGCTCAGATTGGCCGTCGGCAGCGGCATCCAGCATTTCAACTCCGGTTCGGGGTATTCGATCACCCGTCCTGGCGACGAATCGGAAGAGCGCCAGCCCTCCGTGCCGAACTGGTCGGCGCGCGACCAGTAAGCGAGATCGACCTCGGCCGGCCCCTGTTCCGATGGCCTGACCGTGACCAGGATGCGGCTGCCGTCCTTGGGCGCGCTCGCCATGTGCCGCCAGCGATCGGGTTCGTCCATTCTCATGTCCTCCTGCACGTTGCAGGGATAGTCGCCGCGCTCTTGGCAGCGGTCAACCCGAACTTTGCCCAAGCACGAGATCTGTTTAGTACTCCCGCGCCGTCGGCCGAAACAGGATCTGGTTCATGTCGACCTCGTCGGGCTGGCTCACGGCGAACGCCCACATGGCGAAAGAATCCGGGTGCCGGGCCGCAACAGGAAAATCGAAGCCGGCATGTGAACGGGCTCACATGCCGCCACTGCAAGGAACGCTATGGGACGTCCGGCCATGACAGGGGTTTCGGATGACACTTGCAGATCTGTCTTTTTATCTCTTCACTGTTTTCAATGGCTTGCGCGTGGTGTCCTACCTGCCGCAGATCGTGCGGGTGGCCCGGGACAGGCACGGGGCGTCGGTGATTTCCTACGCGACCTGGCTGTTGTGGACAGGCGCCAACGCCACGACGGGACTCTACGCCCACATCAATCTGAACGATCCCGCTCTGGCGGCGATCAACTGGCTGAACGCCGTATGCTGCGTGCTGGTCATCGCGCTCACCGCCTACAAGCGCCATCGCGCACGGCTTCCGGTTGAGGAAGCCGCAAGCCGGTCGGAAGCGACCGCTCTGATGGTCGACAATGTCTGCTGAAGATCACCGCGGCAGATTGCGCTTTTCGAGGCCGCTCTCAGACATGCACGGTGCCATGCGAAAGCTCGCCCTCGTCGCTTGAGATGAGGAAAGCGGCTGCGAGTAGGCCGACATAGAACAGCCCGACCATGCACACGACATAGATGCCTGGAACCGGGCCGAGCTGCGCCACGCGCGCGGCGTCGAGAAATGACGCGCCCAAGCCTATCGGCGACCCTTCGCGCTGCAGACTGGGCGTCGTGATCTTCAGCACCCACGCCAGCATCAGGATCGTGTACATGAAAATGTAGTTGCGGCGCAGCCGGCGCACCAACGCCGCGCGTTGCGAGATCAGGAAGCGCGGCGAACGCAGGCCTTCGCCGACGATGGCCAGCCAGTTGGAGGCGTAGTCGGGCTGCGGCGAGAAGATCTGCGCGAAATAATAGCGCTCGAACTGGCGCACCCTGGCCCGGTAGACGTCGAAGAAACGATAGCGCCGCGCCTCGATCCATAGCAGCAGCGTGGTCAGCAGCATGGCAAAGAGCAGCACCCCGTGATGGGCGCTGGGCGTCGAGAGTGAGACTGAGAGCATGGCGGCGACGACAGTAATCGCCCAGTTGCTGGTACGGTCCAGCCGGTCGCGCCAGCCGGCCATGCGGGCGATTTCGGCGCGGTGGAAATGCGACATGGTGGCCACGAATTCCGATGAGGTGAGCTTCAGCGCGAACGCATCAGAGGCCCGCGGCGCTGCAGCCGCTTCGTCGGTTTTCACGGTCTTGACCTGAGACATCCCTTGCCACGCGCCTCCCAACGCCATGGCCGGCCGAAACGACGCCGGTCATCCCCATCCGCGCAACGCGCAATCGGTTGAAAATGTTCCGTCGCCGGCCCGGGTCTCGGCGGTGTATCCGCAGTCAGATAGGCCCGTTATGCGATTCAGGTAATGAGGAACCTGCGGCGCGCCAAGGGAGCGTGGCGTGCAACCGATCTCGCCCGCAAACGTTATACCGGGCACGATGAGGGGGTGGATGTCCTTCGTGGTCAACCGGCGCCGGCCGGTCGCGCTTGCCGCGGCAGCTTTCGCATTCATGCCGGCCGCATCGTTGGCAGCCGAAAAGACCAGCATGTCCAGCGAGGGCATTTTCGTTCTCGAAATCCTCCTTCTGCTTCTCGTCGGCCGCGGCATCGGCGAATTGCTGGAGCGTCTCGGCCAGCCGGCGGTGATGGGTCAGCTCATCGGCGGCATCCTGCTCGGGCCATCGCTGCTCGGCTGGCTATTGCCGGAAGCAGAACGCGTGATCTTTTCAGGCGACGCCACCCAAAAGAGCATGATCAGCGCCATCGCCCAGCTCGGCGTGTTGATGCTTCTGTTGCTCACCGGGATGGAGACGGATCTGCGGCTGGTGCGCAGGGTCGGCCGTGCGTGCTTTTCCATCTCCGCCGCGGGCGTCGCCGTGCCTTTCGCGCTCGGCTTCACCGCCGCGCAGTTCATGCCGGCCTCGCTGCTGGCCGACGGAACCGAGCGCATTGTCGCCGGTCTCTTCCTCGGCACGGCGCTGTCGATCTCCTCGGTCAAGATCGTCGCCATGGTGGTGCGCGAGATGAACTTCATGCGCCGCGATCTCGGTCAGATCATCGTCTCGTCGGCCATCATCGAGGACACGATCGGCTGGGTGATCATCGCCATCACCATCGGCATCGCCACCAAGGGGCGCATCGAGCTCGGCAGCCTTGCCTTCACCATTGTCGGCGTCGCCGCCTTCATGGGGTTTTCCTTCACGATTGGCCGCCGCATCGTCTTCGACGCCATCCGCTGGACCAACGATACGTTCCGCAGCGAATACGCCGTCGTCACCGTCATTCTCGCCATCATGGGCGCAATGGCGCTGATCACCGATCTGATCGGCGTCCACACCGTGCTCGGCGCCTTCGTCGCCGGCATACTGGTTGGGGAATCGCCGATCCTGTCGCGTCATATCGAAGGGCAATTGCGCGGCGTCATCATGGCGCTGTTCATGCCGGTTTTCTTCGGCGTCGCCGGCCTTTCGGCGGATTTCACCGTGCTTGTCGACCACGAGCTTGCGCTACTCACGGCCGCTTTCGTGCTGATCGCCAGCTTCGGCAAATTCGCCGGCGCCTTCATCGGCGCCGAGCTTGCCGGCATGAGCCGCAAGGAAGGCATCGCCGTCGGTTGCGGCATGAACGCGCGCGGCTCGACCGAAGTCATCGTCGCCTCTATTGGCCTGTCGATCGGCGTTCTGTCGCACAATCTTTTCACCATGATCGTGACCATGGCCGTCATCACCACGCTCGCCATGCCGCCGACCTTGCGTTGGGCACTCGGCCGCTTGCCGATGGGCGAGAACGAGAAGAAGCGTCTGGAGCGCGAGGAGATCGACCAACGCGGCTTCATCGCCAATCTGGAACGACTGCTGGTGGTGACCGATGAGGGCGTTGTCGGCCGCTTTGCCGCTTACCTCGCAGGAGTCGTGGGCGCCGGCAGGCCGACGACGGTGCTGCATGCCCGAGGCGAGGGGGAGGAGGCCGAGCCCGGCACGGATGCGAAGCTCGAGCCGATCGAAAAGGGTGCCGAGGACAGCCGCGAGGCCGCCAGGAGTTCGGACGAGGAGCTTGCCCGCGCGGCGCCTGTCACGCGGCGCCACGAGGCCGAGCTTTCGGCCGAAACGGTTGCCAAGGAGGCGCGCAAAGGCTATGGGCTGCTGCTGATCGGGCTCGGCCGCGCGGTCACGTCGAAAGGTGGGTTTGCCCGCCGCATCAACGAGATCGCCGGCGCCTTCGAGGGCCCGCTATGCCTGGTGCTGAAGGCGCCCGGCGCCGGCCGCCAGATGCCAAGGCTAGGACCTGAAGGCGGGAAGATTCTGGTTCCGGTCAACGGCACCGCGATCGCCCGCCGGGGTGCCGAAATGGCGCTGGCGATTGCAGCGGTCACGGGTGCGCGGGTCAAGATACTTTATGTCGCGCGCGTCGGCCGCGACGAACCGCGCGACACTGTCTCGCATCGCCGCAGGGAGGCGGTGCTGAAGGATACCGTCGCACTAGCCGACCGCTATGGCGTCGAGATCGAGACGGCCATCCGCAGCCGGGCCGCCGCCGCCGATGCCATTGCCCGCCAGGCCGGCAGGGGGGCGGCGCTGATCGTCATGGGCGTGGCGCGGCGCCCTGGCGAGGAACTCTTCTTTGGCGAGACGACCACAGGCGTGCTGCAGCGCTGCCAATGCCCGGTGGTGCTGATCTCGGACGCCAGGCTCAGCCGCGACGACGAGGTCAGGGAAGAGCTGCGCTCGGGAACGGCGACAGGGTGATGAGTATTTGCCCTCGAGGGGAATTTCGCTCATGCCGCCTGCAGCCTCTCTCGGCCGGGCTGCGGCGGGAACGCGATGGCGATGCCGGCAGCACCGAGTCCGATCAGCGCCGAGCCGATGAACAGCCAGGAATAGCTGGCATAGGCGTCGAAGATCATGCCGCCGGCGAGCGGGCCGAACGACATGCCGAGGCTGGACAACAGGGTCGCGGCGCCAAGTATCGTGCCGATGATGCGCGGCCCGAAATAGTCGCGCGCCAGAACCGCATAGAGCGGCATGACGCCGCCATAGGTGGCGCCGAAGATGATCGCCAGGAGATAGAACTGCTCGAGATTGCCGACGGCGAGATAGGCGGCGATCACCACCGCCTGGATGGCGAGGCCCACGATCAGCACCGGCTTGGCGCCCAGCCTGTCGCCGAGCACGCCGTAGAGCACGCGCCCGCCAAGCCCGGCAAGGCCCTCGACGCTGTAGATCGACACGGCTGCCATCGGCGCCACGCCGCACGACATGGCATAGCTCACCATGTGGAAGATCGGCCCCGAATGCGCTGCGCAGCAGGCGAAGAAGGTCATACCCAGCACCAGGAATTGCGGCGAGCGCAGCGCCTGGCCGACTGACATGCCGGGGGCCGCGGCAGGCGCGGGCGCGCTGCCATCCGCTGCCGCGACCGCCGTCGACGGCTGGCGCACCAGGAAGACGGCCGGCAGCAACAGCACCCAGGCCATGATGCCGATATCGAACATGGCGGTACGCCAGTCGTAGGCGGTGATCAGCCAGCGCGCGAAGGGTGAAATGGTCATCGGCGCCACGCCCATGCCGGCCGAGACCAGCGACACGGCCAGGCTGCGATGGGTCTCGAACCAGGCGGTGGTCAGCGCGATCATCGGCGCGAAGAAGGCGCTGGCCGCCAGCCCGACGATGACGCCATAGCTCAGCTGGAAGACTAGCAGCGATTGGGCTCGGCTCGCCACCACCAGCGACAGGCCGAGCAGCACCGCGCCGGCAAAAACCACCGGGCGGGCGCCGACACGGTCATAGATGGCGCCCCAGGCGAAACCGCCTGCACCCATCACCAAGAAATTCAGCGTCATGGCGCTGGAAATGCCGGTTCGCGACCAGTTGGTGTCGAGCGCCATCGGCTCGAGAAAGATCGCCAGCGAAAACATCGCGCCGAGCGCCACACAGGTCATCAGCGCGCCGCACGCGACGATCACCCAACGGTAGGAACTGTTCATGCTCTTCTCCCGAGATCGGTTTCGATGCGGCGCCACTCGCTCCAGCTCCGTTGCGCCGCTTGCGTCCGAAGGACGTTGGCGGGATTTCGAATCCGACAATCCGGTTGCATTTTTTATCCGGTCTGCGTGGAAGTCCATCCGGATATGACAAAAGCAGGGGTGTAAGGCTGCCAAGCGCGCCGACAAGATAGACTGCCGAATTGACGAGCCGCTCCGCGGCACTAGCTTTGTGGTCTCGCGACGGGAGATATCGCTCATGGAACTGCATCGCGGCCGCCTCATCGACCACGTCCAGCTGGTGGTCAGGGACCTCAAGGCGAGCCGGCGCTTCTATGAAGCCGTCTTCAAGGTGCTCGGCATTCCGATCGGCGGCGAGGCCGAGGACTATTTCTGGGCCGACGAGCTGTTCATCTCAAGCCTCGACAGCCGGGCGGCGAAGGGACAGCTGACCGGGCGCCATCATCTGGCCCTCCAGGCCAGGGACAAGGCCATGGTCGATGCCTTCTACAAGGCCGGCCTCGATGCCGGCGGCGCCGACAATGGCGCGCCGGGTGAGCGGCCCTACCACCCCGGCTACTACGCCGCCTTCCTGCTCGACCCCGACGGCAACAACATCGAGGCTTTCACGGGCCGGCAAAGCGAAGTGCCGCTTCGGTCGAGATCAATTTCTAGCGCAGGTTCACGAGGAGCGGGTTGCGGTGATCCGTCCGGAGTTCTCGTAAAAACAAAGAGTTGAAGCGGTCCACGGATTCAATCGCTGAACTGCTTCACATTGCCGGCGCGTAGCGGTTCACCACCATTCCGCAGGCATAGGCTTTAGAGCCGAGCAGGCGCAATTTCCGGAAGCCGCCACGGTCGAAAATCCGCTCGCCGTCGCCCAGCGCGGCCGGATTGATGAACAGCTGGAACTCATCGACCAACCCCGCTGCAATCAGCGCCGAGGCAAAGCCGGCGCCGCCGAATACCGCCATGTCGCCTTCACCTTCAGCTTTCAGGGCCTTGACCTCGCGCGGCAGGTCGCCGCTGGCAAGCGTCGTGCGCTCCCACCGCGATGCCGCGAGCTTGTCGCTCAGCACCACCTTGCGCGCCTCGACGATGCGCTGCGCAAAGGCGTAGAAGGGATCGCGCTGATAGTTTTTTGCCGCATTGCCCCAATGGGTTAGATAGCCTTCTTCGGCCATCTTGCGGCTGAGCAGAATGGTATCGATGCCGGCGAACACCGCGTTGAAATCCTGCTTCAAGTCGTCGTCCCACGGGCAGTTGGCGCCCCATTCCCAGAGCTGCCAGTGCTCATCGCCGGCCGCGCCGACAAAACCGTCGACCGACATCTGCATCTGCAGGATCAGCTTTCTCATCGTCGTTCTCCTGATTGAGCTCTGGTGTCACCAGCGCCAGGTCAGGCGGCGTTAGTGATTGCTTTACTTTCGGAACCATTGACACGAGAGAAAAATGATGTCAATAGTAAAGTGATTTAAAAATGGAAGCATTCAAATGTCGACCAGGGAAAGATCCGGCTGCCCCATCAGCCTGTCGCTCGAATTGCTCGGTGACCGCTGGACGCTGCTGATCATCCGCGACATGATTTTCGCGGGAAAAAGGCACTTCCGGGAGTTTCTGCTATCAGGCGAAGGCATCTCGTCGCGCACGCTGGCCGAGCGGCTGCAGACCTTGCAGGATGAGGGCATTGTCACCAGAAGCGACGACCCCACGCACAAGCTCAAGGCGATCTACAAGCTGACGGAGGCGGGCATCGACCTGTTGCCGGTGCTGGCGACGCTCGGCGCCTGGGGCAGCAAATACCGCAACGCCGATGACAAGCTGGCAAGGATCGCCGATGAACTGGCGACGGGCGGCGAGGCAGGCCTGGAGCAGATAAAGAAGAAGCTGCGCGCCGAGCATATCGGCTAAGGAGCAACGCCAGCCCTCCCTTCGGGCCGATGGCGGGCTACATCGACACGACGTCGCGCAGCCTCACCCTTCCCATCCTGCAAATCGCTGTGGCCAGAGCCATGTCTGCTTCGGATTGCCATCGCCCGAACACGGCCTCTTCCAGCCAGCGCGCGGTGGCGGGGGCGGCATGCATGCCGATTGGGCCCATGCCGCCATGCACGTAGAGCTCTTCGACCGCGGTGCGGCCGTCGACAGGCAGCCCGTCCGACAGCATGGGGCGATTGCCGGGATAGACATTCGTCACCCTGGGTGAGCCGAGACCGGACAGGATGCGCAGCGTGCGCGCCGCGATGCGAAGGCGTCTCGGCGCTAGCGCGCCGATCCACCTTCTCCAACAAGGGCAGAAGGTGAGGCGCGCCTTGTCCCGCCTGCGCTTCTACGCGTAGCCTAAGGAACTAGCGGGAGGAGAATCGCTTGGACACCACTGTCGTTATTGTCGGCGCCGGGCCTGCCGGCCTTGCGGTCGGTGCCTGCCTGAAGCGGGCAGGAGTGGATTTCATCCTGCTCGAAAGATCGCAGGAGATCGCCCCCGCCTGGCGGCGGCACTATCGGCGGCTGCATCTGCATACGGTCAAGTCGTTCTCGTCGCTGCCGTTCCAGCCCTTTCCCAAAAATTATCCGCGCTACGTGCCGCGCGAACTGGTGGTCCGCTATCTCGACGACTACGCGCAAAAATTCGATCTGCGCCCGCGCTTCGGCGTAACGGTGAAAGCCATTCGCCGTACCGACAGCGGTTTTCTGGTCGAGACAGGTTCGGACAACCTGAAGGCGCGCCATGTCGTCATCGCCAGCGGTAACAATGCCGAGCCGATCGTCCCCCGGCTCCCTGCCATCGAGGCTTTCAAGGGCGAGGTGCTGCACAGCGCCAACTATACGCAAGCGGCGCCCTTTGCCAGCCGCTCGGTGCTGATCGTCGGCATGGGCAACACCGGCGCCGAGATCGCGCTCGACTTGGCGGAAAGTGGCGCGCGTCCGACCATTTCGGTGCGCAAGGGCGTCCACATCGTGCCGCGCCAGCTGTTTGGCGTGCCGATCCAGATGGTCGGCATCGCCAGCCGGCCAATGCCGCAGGCGCTGAACGACTGGATGTTTCCGATCATCCTCGATTTCGCGCTGGGCAAGCTCGAGAAATACGGCATCGTCAGGCCGAAACAGGGCATCCTGCAACAGATCGACGAAGTCGGCCGCATCCCGGTCATCGACGTCGGCACGGTCGACGCCATCACCAAAGGCGCCATCAAGATCGCGCCCGACATAACGGGCTTCACCGAGCGCGGCGCTGCGTTCACCGACGGCAGGCAGGAAAATTTCGACGCCGTCATCCTCGCCACCGGCTATCGCCCGGGCTACGAAAAGTTTCTGCCCGTGGAATTGCAGCCGGAGCGCAGTGGCGTCAACGCCCGCGCCTCGCAACTCGGCCTCTACCTCGTCGGCTTCTACAATCCGGTCACCGGTCTGCTCAGGGAAATTGGACGCGAGGCGAAGGCAGTGGCGGCCGACATTGCTCGGCGAGGCTGAAAGGGGCGGCGTCGGCCAAGCTGCGGATCTCCCGCCTTGCGGGGAGATCGGCTATCCATCACAGCCCCGCCGCGTCGCCCTCATCGAGCAGCCATTGCCGCACGGCTTGCGTCGGTTCTGGGTGCCGTTGCTTGCGCGGCATCACGACATAGAAATCGTGCGTCCCACGCATCTCTGCGTTGATCGGCTGCACCAGCCGGCCGGCGGCAATGTCGGCAGCGACGAGAAACCGGCTGGCCAGCGCGATGCCCTGGCCGGCAATGGCGGCGTCGATCGCGAGGCCTGTCTGGTTGAAGCGCATGCGTTTGGCCTCGGTGGCCATCTTCAGCCCGAGCGCTCTCTCCATGAATTCCGGCCACAGATTGTGCGCGTCGTGCAACAGGACATGATGCTGGATATCGGCCGTCGCGATCTCGTTCGCCTCGGTTGGCAGCAGGGCAGGGCTGCAGATGGCGACGATCTGCTGTGGGAACAACAGGTCGACCATCAGGCCGGCGCCGAAGGGCGGGCGGCCTTGCCTGACCGCAATGTCGACGCCGTCGGCCTGAAAACTCGACAGGCTTTGGCTGGCCAGGATGCGCAAATCGACGAGCGGGTTGTGGGCGACGAACTCCGGCAGTTTGGGGATCAGCCATTTGGTGGCAAAGCTCGGCGTGACGCTGATCGTCAGCCGCGCCGGCTCGGGCCGCAACAGCAGCGTTGCCTCGGAGATCAGCTCGAAGGCGCGGCGAATGTTCGGCGCATAGGCACGTCCCTCATCGGTCAGCGCCAGGCCGCGCGGCAGCCGGTCGAACAGCTTTGCGCCGAGATCCGCCTCCAGCCCGCGTATATGCTGCGCCACCGCCCCTTGCGTCACGTTCAGCTCCTGCGCGGCGATGCGGAAGTTGAGATGACGCGCGGCGGCTTCGAAGGCACGCAGCGCATTCAACGGCGGCAGGCTCAGGAAGGCTTCGGGCATGCAGGAGTTTTTCTACAGCTTGATTTCAGGCTTTCTGGTTCGAACCAGATGGCAAGACCGGCTATATCATCCTTTGAAGTCGCGAGACACACGCCGCAAAACCCCAAGGAGAGAAAAATGAGTGTAGAAAAAGTGGCAGTCGTCGTCGCGGGTGGCAGCGGTATGGGCGCGGCGGCGGCCAAGCGGCTGGCGGCGGACGGGTTCAAGGTCGCGATCCTGTCGTCCTCCGGTAAGGGCGAGGCTCTGGCCAAGGAGATTGGCGGCCTCGGCGTCACCGGCTCCAACCAGTCGAATGACGATCTGCAGCGGCTCGCCGATCTGACGCTCGAGCGCTTCGGCCGCATCGACGTGCTGGTCAACAGCGGCGGCCACGGGCCACGCGCGCCGATCCTCGAAATCACCGACGAGCAGTGGCACACCGGTCTCGACGTCTATCTGATGAACGTCATCCGGCCGGTGCGCATCGTGGCGCCGCAGATGGTCAAGCAGAAGGCCGGCGCCATCATCAACATCTCGACCGCCTGGGTGGTCGAGCCGAGCCCGATGTTCCCGACATCCGCCGTGTTCCGCGCCGGTCTTGCCGCCTACACCAAGATCTTCGCCAACACCTACGCCGCCGACAATGTACGCATGAACAATGTGCTGCCCGGCTGGATCGACAGCCTGCCGGCCACCGAGGAGCGCCGCGACAGCGTGCCGATGCAGCGCTACGGCACCTCGGAGGAAATTGCCGCGACCATCGCCTTCCTCGCTTCCGAAGGTGCGGGCTACATCACCGGCCAGAACATCCGCGTCGACGGCGGCATCATCGGCGCGATCTGACCGCGCCGGTCGCCTCGCGTGAGCCGGCGCGTCACTCCTTCACCGCGCCGGTCATCGACGAGACATAGTGCTCGACGAAGAACGAATAGAGCACCACCACCGGCAGCGAGCCGATCAGCGCTCCCGCCATCAGCGCCCCCCATTCGTAGACGTCGGAGCGCACCAACTCGGTCAGCACACCCACCGGCACGGTCTTGTTTTCCGAGGACTGGATGAATGTCAGCGCATAGATGAACTCGTTCCATTGACAGGGTGAAGGCGAATATGCCGGCGGAGATCAGGCCGGGCACCGACAGCGGCAGCACGATCTTGGTGAGGATCTGCCACCGGCTCGCTCCGTCTATCAGCGCGCATTCTTCCAGTTCGAACGGGATGGAGCGGAAGTAACCCATCAACAGCCACGTGCAGAACGGCACCAGGAAGGTCGGATAGGTAAGGATGAGCGCGAAGGGCGTGTCGTAGAGCCCGAGGTTGAACACCATCACCGACAGCGGAATGAACAGGATCGAGGGCGGCACCAGATAGGCTAGGAAGATGCCGAGGCCGACCTGCCGCGCCCCGGAGAAGCGCAACCGCTCGATCGCATAGGCGGCGAACACCGACGCCAGCAGCGACAGGAAAGTAGCGGCGGTCGAGATGATGATCGTGTTGAGCAGCCAGCCCGGATAGGAGGTCTCGAACAGGAGATAGCGGATGTGCTCCAATGTCGGATGCACCACCCAGAACGGATTGAACTGCGCATAGTCGGTCATCTCGAGATTGGGCTTAACCGCCGTGATCGTCATCCAGTAAAACGGAAACAACAGCACGAAGACGAACACCAGCAGCGGCAGATAGACCGTCACCACGCGGCGCGGCAGGCTCTGCAGGTAGCCCATGCCGCCTTCGTCGATATCCCCACGTTTCGCCTTCCTTGTCGCGGCCGTCTTGACCATGTCAGTCTCCGCCGCCTTGTTGCCATTTGCGGCGTTGCAGGCCGAAATAGCTGAACAGGATCGCCGCCAGCAGGAACGGGATCATGGCCACCGCGATGGCCGCGCCCTCGCCAAGCTGGCCGCCGGAAATGCCGCGCTGGAAAGACAATGTCGCCATCAGATGCGTGGCATTCACCGGTCCGCCCCGGGTCAGCACGTAGATCAGCTGGAAATCGGTGAAAGTGAACAGCACCGAGAAGGTCATGGTGATGGCGATGATCGGCGTCAGCAGCGGCAGAGTCACATAACGAAACAACTGCCAGCGACTGGCGCCGTCGAGCGTGGCCGCCTCGTAGAGCGACTGCGGAATGGTCTGCAGGCCGGCGAGCAGCGTGATGGCGACGAAAGGAATGCCGCGCCAGACGTTGGCGGCGATAACCGAAGCGCGCGCATTCTCCGGATCGCCGAGGAAATTGATGCGGTGGTCGATCAGGCCCATTTGCTGCAGCGCCCAGGACAGGATGGAGAACTGCGAATCGTAGATCCACCAGAAGGCGATGGCTGACAGTACGGTGGGCACCACCCAAGGCAGCAGGACTATCGCGCGGAAGAACGATTTGAACGGCAGGTTTTCATTGAGAATGAGCGCCAGCCACAGGCCGAGCACGAACTTCAGGATCGAGGCGCTGACCGTGTAGAGCAAGGTGTTGAAGACGGACAGCCAGAAGACGGCGTCACTCCACAGATACTGATAGTTCTCGGTGCCAATGAAGATGCCGGGGCGGCCGATACGGGCATCGGTGAAGCCGAGCCAGACGCCCAACCCGAGCGGATAGGTCAGGAAGACCAGCAGCAGCGCCGCCGCCGGCAGCATGAAGCCGAAGCCCAGCGCGTTGCGGCTTTCGGAGATCCGCGAAAGCATCGACGGACGCGGCTGGGCGGCAACGGACGGCACGGCCATGGAGGGCTCCTCATCGGGGAATCAGGTCACGGCGTCAACGGCCGCCATGGGATTGTGCGACGGGCCGGGCAGCGCACTAGACGCTGCCCGGCGGTGCCGTGATCAAACGCGGTAGTAGCGGTTGGCGCGCTTCTCCGCCTCCTCCATCGCCTCCTGCGGCGTCGCCTGGCCGGTCACCGCCTTGGCAAACATGTCGACCAGGACATAGTCGGCCATGGTCGCCGCCGAGGCATAGCCGAGCGGCCCGGCATAGCCGTTGGGGCGCAGCGTCGCCGAGGCCTTGGCATAGGCGGCATTGTTCGGGTCGGCCGTCCACACCGGATTGTTGTCGAAGGCCTTCAGCGTCTGGCAGCAATAGCCCGCCGAGGAGGTGATCCAGTCGGTCATCTGCGGATCCTCGAACATGAACTGCAGATAGGCCTTGGCCGCATTGGGGTAGGGCGTGTAGTTGAAGATGACGGCGGTGGTCACCTGGAACAGTTCGACCGATTTCCCGACGGGACCGATCGGCAGGTTGGTGGTGCGGATGTCCTTGGCGATCTCAGCCAGCTTCGGATCGTTGTCCTTGTTGATCTTGGCCGTATTGTAGGCGGAAATGCCGTTGGCGATGACGCCGAGTTCGCCGGCCAGGAAGGCGCGGTTGTTATTGACGTCGAGCCAGCTTTCGGTCCCGGGAATGAAGGTCTTGTAGAGTTCCTGCGCGTATCCGATCGCCTTTAGCGTCTCGGGGCTGTTGATCGCCACCTTGCCGCTCTCGTCGACCATCTGGCCGCCATGGCTCCACAGCAGCCAGTGCGCGTAATTGTTGCCGTCACCGACGCCGTGGCCGTGCGTGAAGCCGGCCGGATGTCCTTTCGCCTGCAACGCCTTGCAAAGCTCGAGGAAGCCTGCCGTGTCCTTCGGAAATTCGGAGAAGCCGGCCTCCTTCACCCAGCTTTCGCGATAGACGATGGCATTGCCGATCGTGGCCAGCGGCAGGCCGACGAACTTGCCGTCCCGCGTCGCATATTGCTTCGGTCCGTCGTGCCATCCGCCATATTTCGAGCCCAGATACTCGCCGAGCTCGGTCACGTCGTGCAGCTTGTCGGGATATTGATGCGGGTCGTCGAACCAGACGAACATCAGGTCCGGGCCGGAACCGACATTGGCCGCGACCGCTGCCTTGGGGCGAATGTCCTCCCAGCTTTCCTTGTCGACACGAACCTCGACACCTGTCGCCTCGGTGAAGCGCTTGGTGTTGGCCAGCCATTGATCCTCATCGCCCTTGACGAAGGGCGACCAGCGCAGCAGCCGCAGCTTTGCGCCTTCCTCGGGCTTGTATTTCAAGCCCTCCTGGGCAAAAGCCGGCGAGCCGACGAACCGGCTTCCCAGAGCTCCCGCCGCGGCACCTGCGGTCGTGCGGATTACATCGCGTCTCGTGAATTTCATGGTCGTCTCCTCCGGTTTATCTTCCTTGCTATGCGGTCCTTACCATCCGTTACGCGTTTCAAATCGTGTTCCGGTCTTGCCGTCAAAGAGATGAATCAGGCCAGGCGCGGCAGAGAGCCGTATGGATTCGCCCGGTGTTAAGGCATGGCGTTCGCGGAAATTGGCGACGATCTCGTCGCCGCCGGCGGTGCGGCCGATGATCTGCACTTCCGACCCGGTCGGCTCGACCACCGCGACGGTTACTGTATTGCTTTGGTCTGACGATAGCCGCAAATGCTCGGGCCGTATTCCCAGCACCACCGGATGACCGTTGCCAACGGCCGGCGCGCCGGCCAGCGGCACGGAAATTCCCCCGGCGCCGCGAAAGGACGGAGACCCGTCGGTGACGATCTCGCCCTTGATCAGGTTCATGGCGGGCGAGCCGATGAAACTGGCGACGAAGAGATTGTTTGGCCTGTCGTAGAGCTCCAGCGGCGGTCCGATCTGTTCGACGATGCCGTCATGCATGACGACGATCTTGTCGGCCATGGTCATGGCCTCGATCTGGTCGTGGGTGACATAGACTGTGGTCGTCTTGAGCCGCTGGTGCAGTTCCTTGATCTCGGCGCGCATCTGCACCCTGAGCTTGGCGTCGAGATTGGAGAGCGGTTCGTCGAACAGGAAAACCTGTGGATCGCGCACGATCGCCCGGCCCATGGCGACGCGCTGGCGCTGGCCGCCGGAAAGCTGGCGCGGATATCGCGTCAGCAATGGCACCAGCCCGAGGATTTCGGCGGCGCGCTGAATGCTGGTAGCGCAATCGGCCTTCGAAACACCTTTGAGCATGAGCGAGAACGCCATGTTCTCGGCGACCGTCATGTGCGGGTAGAGCGCGTAGTTCTGGAACACCATGGCAACGTCGCGCTCTTTCGGCGCAACGTTGTTGACGACCCGATCCCCGATCGCGATCTCGCCCCGAGAAATCTTTTCCAGGCCGGCGATCATCCTGAGAAGGGTCGATTTTCCGCAACCCGACGGGCCGACCAGCGTGACGAATTCGCCGTCGTCGATATCCACACTGACGCCATGCAGGACCTCGACGGTCCCGAACGATTTGTAAACATCGCCGATCGCGACAGACGCCATCGATCTCCTCCCGAATGCTTCTTGCGACGCCCCGAAGGAAACCGCTCCTCTCCCGCCTCGCGACCGTCTCCCATTCCCCCAACAGGTCGCGTGACGATCAGACGGTAGCGCTACCAAGCCTGCCTGTAAAGCGGCCATGCGGACGGTTTTCTTGTCGTTCGAAACACTCGGCGCAATGAACGGCACACCGGCAAACTACCCCCCATTCACAAAAGCCAGCACCAGCTTTTGCAGGTTTCCGCCGGGGCCGAATTCGACCCGGTCGAAGTCGCGGCTCGCCTGCCGCTGTGCCAGCGAGATCTGGACGAGTTGCCTCGTCAGCTCGGTTCTGATCTTGCTGCAGCCGGGGTCATCATTAACGGTCAGGCCGACGCTCACCGCCTCGATCTTGCGCACCATCTCGGCGATGGCTGCGCCATGCACTCTCTCGTGGGCGGCGAGCCCGGCGATGAACACCGTCCAGTTCTTCTGGACGGAAGCCGGCAACGGTTCGGCCGGCTTTGGCAAGGTGTAGGTGATGATCAGTTTCGGGCGCGCCGATTTGAGCACGC
This sequence comes from Mesorhizobium sp. M0062, assembly GCF_040323125.1. Classification (NCBI taxonomy): domain Bacteria; kingdom Pseudomonadati; phylum Pseudomonadota; class Alphaproteobacteria; order Hyphomicrobiales; family Phyllobacteriaceae; genus Mesorhizobium; species Mesorhizobium sp. M0062. The sequence goes on along the minus strand of NZ_JAMYUO010000016.1, from coordinate 42,010 downwards.
AGGCGTCACCTTGCGGCCTGTAGTCCCTGGTCCAGGTCAGCTTGAAATTGGTGTGCGCAATGACCCGACCCTTGCCGAGCAAGGGGCCGGCTTCGCCGATCGCGGCATAGAGTTCCGGGCCGGTCCGCCCTGCGATGGCGTAGGTCTCGACCTTTTCGACCGGCTTCCAGTCGGCGCGTGCCGGCGACGCCAGCAGGGAGGCCGCGAACAGGAGAAAGAACATGGCTGGTTTCATGGAAACGTCAGAGACACTGGGCTGAGGCAAAGATCAACCCGGCGCAATGCACTCAGGTCCCACGGCAGGCCGCGTCATAGTCGGCCAGCACCTGATCGACAGCTTCGAGAAGGATAGCCTCGGGATTGCCCGCCGGCCCGAGTTCGGCCGGCAGCGCCGGCAGGAATTGCCGCATCAGCGTTTCGGGAATGGCAACGTCGTCCAGCGCCTTGCGCAGGCGCTCGACCGCCGCGACAGCGGTGGGGTTGCTCCAATAATAGCGGATGCGATCGCTGTAGCTGTAATGCCGCTGCACATAGAGCTCTGCTTCGTTGCCATGATAGTGGCTGTGCCAATGGCCGGGTGCTGCCAGCATCGCGCTTTCCATGGTGCGGGCGAGCGACCGGTCGCCATAGTCCCTGGCCATTTCGGAGGCGATCAGGTCGAGCCCGTAAAGCGCCTCGCGCAAGGCGAAGGTCAGGCCGGGGCCGACCTTGAGGATAGGAAAGCCGTTTGCGACCAGCGCGGTCAAAGCCGCACGGGTCTGGTAGTCGGTCGAATGCGCCTCGTAGACGAGCGACGGCTGCTCATCGAGCAAGCCGGTCAGGCCCTTGGATTTTTCGGGCGCGTAGGCGACGACATTCTGGCTGCCGAATTCCACGCCCGGCTGCACCACCACGGCCATGACGCGGCCGAACGCCTCGGTCAGGCCTTCGCGGGCAAAGATCTCCCGGTGAACCTCGATCGTGCGCCGCGCCGCCGCCGCCTCGGTCGGCTTCAACTCGCTGATCGCATGGTCGACGCCGCCGGGGGCGGGAACTTCGGTGCCGATGATGTAGACCGGCAAGGTGCTGCCTGCGGCGTGCGCGCCCGTTTCGGCCGCCTTTGCCAGCCGCGCCGCCCGGGTGGCGATGGTCTCGTCGTCAAGCGCCGCCGGCTCGCCGGCGCAGCCCATCGATGCGTCGAGATGGATCTTGGTGAAGCCGGCCGCGATATAGGCGCCGACCATGGCCTCGGCCTTGTCCATCGCCTGCGCCGCCGGCTCTGCGCGCCACGGGTTCGGTCCCAGATGGTCGCCGCCGAAGATGATACGCGAGGCTTCCAGCCCCTCGCGGCAGGCGATCTCCAGCACGAAGGCGACGAACAGCGCCGGGGTCATTCCGGTATAGCCGCCGAACTGGTTGACCTGATTGCAGGTTGCCTCAATCAGCAGGTTTTTCTCCCTGTCGGCAACGGCGCGCCTGATCGCCGTCTGGATCACCAGCGGATGCGCGGAGCAGATCGAGGTGATGCCGTAGGGCGAGCCGTTTTTGCGCGCGCTGGCGAGGCCTGCAAGCGGGTTGGCGCTCATGTCCGTCTCGCTGTTCCCTTGATGAATTGATCGAGTCCGTCGAAGCTGGTGACGCCCTCCATCGGGCCGCGCCGGGTGACGTTGCGGGCGCCGGCGGCATTGGCATAAAGCAGCGCCTTGCCGGGCTCCATCCCCTGGCGGCGGCAGGTCAGGTAGGTGGCGCCGAAACAATCGCCGGCGCCCGTGGGGTCGACTTCCTCGACCTGAAAACCGGCGCAGTCGATCCTGGCGCCGTCGGCGCCGAACCAGGAAGAGCCGTCAGCACCGCGCTTCAGCACGATCTCGCCGACGCCCCTGGCAAACAGCGCCGCCACCGCCCGGTGCTCGTCATCGACGCCCGCCGTAGCGAGCAATTCGTCGCCGGACGGCAGCAGCAGGTCGGCATCGTCGATGAGTGCGGAAAACAGTGCGCCGTCGGAGCCGTCGATCAGCTCCTTGCGCACATTCGGGTCGAATGAGGTCGAGCCGCCGCGGGCACGAACCGCCTGCACTGCGTAGCTGACGATCTCCTTCAGCCCTGCCACCGACAGCGTCGATCCCATGATATGCAGATGGCCGGCCCTGTCCGCCAGCAGGCGCGCAGCAGTGGTCAGGTGGATCTGCCCGGCGGCGGATTCGGCGATGTTGTAGACGAAGTCCCTGATACCATCGGGCCGGTAGCGCACGAAGGCGCATCCCGTCGGGAAGCGGTCGCTGATATCGACGGCTGAGACGTCGACGCCGTCGCGCTCCAGCCTGTCCAGGTTGAGCGTGCCGAAATCGTCGCGGCCGACGCAGCCGATAATGCCGGCGCCGCCTCCCAGCCGGGCGACCTGATCGATGAAGATCGCCGGCGCACCGCTGGGGAATGGCCCGACAAGCGATTGCGGCTCGAGGAAGCCGAAACCCCGTTCCGTCGCCATGATCTCGACCAGGATTTCGCCGGCGACAATCGTTGGCCCCACGGCCTCGGCGGCGATCTCGCTTCGGCGCGAAAGGCTCATGCTTGCGATTCCTCTCACACGCAAACTGATTGCTTGCCCGCGCAGTTATCCGACGCAAGTGTTTATCGGGTAAATCGCACATACAGCGAAGTCAATAAAACTCTACATGCGTATAGTTTATCTGTTTCCGCGCGTACACATTGCAGGATTCGGGTGGCTGGTATCGTGGCACCGTGCAAATCAGGCGTCGACCGCAGCGAAAGGACAGCCATGCTCACGCTTCATGATTATTTGCCGTCGCAAAACGGTTGGAAGGCGAGGGTCGTGCTCGGCCTGCTCAACATTCCCTATGAAAGCCGCCTGGTGTCGATTTTCGAGGGCGAGAGCCACACCGACGCCTTCCTGAAGCTCAACCCGGCCGGCGCCGTTCCTGTGCTCGAACTCGAGGATGGCCGTGCTATCGCCGAATCGAATGCGATCCTCATTTATCTCGCCGAAGGCACGCCCTTGCTGCCGGCGGATCGCTATGTCAGCGCGAAAGTTATGCAATGGCTGTTCTTCGAACAGTACCATGTGAGCCGGTCATCGGCTCCCTGCGCTTCTGGACGCTGGCCGGAAGGCTGGAGCGCAACCAGGCGACGCTTCCGGCCAAGCGCGAAGCCGGCGCCCGCACGCTGGCAGCGCTGGAGCGCAGCCTGAACGACACGCCGTTCCTTGTCGGCGACATGCTCACCATCGCCGACATTGCTGTCTATGCCTACGGCCACCGTGCCGAAGATTGCGGCTTTGCGCTGGCGGCTTATCCGGCGGTTCGTGCCTGGACGGGCCGGGTACGCGACGCCATCGGTCCCGGCTATCCCGTGCATCTCTACAGCATCGATCGGCATTCGGCTGCTTGAAGGCAAAAGGCGCGTTCACCTTGCTTAGTCGAAAAGAAGACCCAGATTCTGCTTTGTCGGCGGCTTTCGCTCGCAATCCGTTGACTGGATGGCCGGATCCCGGCGTCAACTCGACGACCTGCCGGCACTTAGCATGGAGGTGACCATGACACGCGACGACATCATTTCGGTGTTGGGGCCGGTAGACGAGGCGGTCATAGCCGACATCGCGCTGACCGGCGCCACCCTTCAAGAACTGCGCGAGGCGTTCGCCTGGCTCGGTGCCGACGAGGCGCTGGTCAACGAGGGCCGCCCCTTGCCGGGAACGAAGGTGGCGCGGCTGATCGAAATTCTCGATATGCCGGACGACGAGGACGGCCGGCAAGCGGCGGCGCAGTAGGCTGTAGGCGTAGGGTATCGGTCTGCGCCACCTTATTCCCTATTCCCTACGGCCTATTCCCTCCCCTTACGCCCTCGACAGCAGCCGGCGCATGATCAGCGAGGCGTGGCCGCCAACGCCGTGCGCGGCCGTGCGGCGCTCGACCACTTCGAAACCGTGCTTGCGATAGAAGGCGATCGCCCGGTCGTTGCCCTCGATCACTTCCAGCGCAATGCTGGGGATGCCGGCATGCGCGACAAGCACCGCGTGCAGCAGGTCGGTGGCGAGCCCGCTGCCGAACTCTGTCTTGTCGATGTGCAGCCGGTCGAGCAGGACATCGCCACGATCGTCCATCGCCGCCATCGCGTAGCCGGCGATCGAACCGTCCGGCCGTTCGGCCACGAACGACATCTTGTTGTCGTCCGCAAGTTCCTCGGCCAGCCGCTCGGGCGCATGCTTGTCGTCCGAGAGCCGCGCAGTGGTCTCTGGCCCCATAATCGCCGAATAGGTGCGCCGCCAGGATTCCCCCAACAGCCGCGACACCGCCGCTATATCTTTCTCGGTCATCGCCCTGATCTGAACCATGGCCTAAATCCTCACCGCCTCACCCGCGACTTCAGCCAACGATCGAAGGCCACGGCGAGGATCAGGATCAGGCCGATGACGATGCTTTGTGTGTAGGACGAGACATTGTTGAACTGCAGCCCGTTTTGCAGCACGCCGATCAGCGCTGCGCCCACCACCGTGCCGCCGACCGAGCCGATGCCGCCGAATAGCGAGGTACCGCCGATGACCACGGCGGAAATCACCGTAAGTTCGTAGCCGATGCCGGCTACGGCTTCGGAGGAGTTGAGCCGTGCTGACAAAACGAAGGCCGCCAGCCCGGCGAAGAAGCCGACGATGACATAGACCGAGATCAGAATGCGGTCGACGCGCAGGCCCGAAAGGCGCGCGGCCTCGGCATTGCCGCCGACGGCATAGACGGCGCGGCCGTAGCGCGTATAGCGCAGCACGATGTGGCACAGGATGGCCGCCACCGCGAAGATGATCGCCGGCACCGGCACCGGTCCGATGAGCCCGGTGCCGAACCAGCGCATCGAGGCGTCGAAACCGGAGATCGGTCCACCATTGGAGATGGTCAGCGTCAGGCCGCGAAACACTGTGAGACCACCCAGCGTGACGACGAAGGGCGGCACTTTCAGCCTGGTGATGGCAAAGCCCTGGACGCCGCCGGCCAGCGCCCCGACGATGACGGCGGCAAGCAAGGCGGCGAACCAGCCATATCCTTGCGTGCCCGTGGTCGACAGCGACAGCGTGTTGGCGGTGCCGCCCTTGGCCACCACCGCCGCCACCATGCCGCAGAAGGCGAGCAGCGAGCCGACCGACAGGTCGATGCCGGCGGTGAGGATGACGAAAGTCATGCCGAGCGCGATCAGCCCGGTGATCGAGATCTGCCTCAAAATGTTGAACAGGTTGATTGGATCGATGAAGCTCGGCTTCAGCACGGTGAAGATGACGATCAACACCGCCAGGAACATCAGCGGCCCAAAACTCATCAGAAGCCGTGCGATGTTGATGCCGCTGCGCTGGGTCTGTTCGGTGGTGCTGGTCATTGCATCGCGTCCTGCTTGCGGTCGAGCGCCATCAGTTCCATCAGTTTTTCCTCGGTCGCTTCGATGCCCGGCATTTCGCCGGTGATACGGCCGCGCCGCATCGTAACGATGCGATCCGACACTGCCAGCACCTCCGGCAGCTCCGACGAGATCATCATGATGGCGATGCCGCGTGCGGCAAGCTGCACCAGGATCTGGTGCACTTCGGCCTTGGCGCCGACATCGACGCCGCGCGTCGGCTCGTCGACGATCAGTACTTTCGGGTCGCGCGCCAGCCAGCGGGCCAGGATCACCTTTTGCTGATTGCCGCCGGACAGGCCCTCGATCGCCTGCTCGGGCGAGGCCATGCGGATCGACAGTGCCTTGCGATAGCCGGCCAGCGCCTCGCGCTCGCGCCGTTCGGCCATGAAGCCGGCCCCATTGCTGTAGCGGCCGAGCGAGGCGATGGAGAAATTGTTGAGAATGCCAAGTGCTGCAAAAATCGCCTGGTGCTTGCGGTCTTCCGGCACCAACCCGATGCCGAGTTTGATGGCGTCGGCGGGCGAAGCCAGGGCGATCGGCTTGCCGTCGAGCGCAATCGTGCCGGCCGCGATGCGGTCGGCGCCGAAAATGGCGCGGGCAAGCTCGGTGCGGCCGGAACCGACGAGGCCGGCAACGCCGAGGATTTCGCCGGCCTTCAGATCGAGGTTAACGCCTTCGAGTACGATGGCATGCGGCGCCAACGGGTCGCGTACCGTCCGCAGCCCGCGCACCGAGAGCCTGACCTCGCCGGCGACGTCGCGCTGCGTCGGCCGCGCGTAGAGTTCGGAGGCGGCGCGGCCGACCATCTTCTCAATGATCTTCGGGATCTGGATCGGCTGGCCGTCACGGTCGAGATGGCCGGCCAGCCTGCCGTCGCGCAACACCGTCATCCGGTCGCAGATCGCCGACGCTTCTTCCAGCCGATGGGTGACGAACATGATCGCCACGCCGTCCTTGCGCAGCCTGTCCATGATCGACATAAGCTTCTGCACCTCAGTCTCGGTCAGCGCCGAGGTCGGCTCGTCCATGATGATCAGGCGGCTTTCCAGCGACAGAGCGCGGGCGATTTCGACCAGCTGCTGTTCGGCCACCGAGAGCGACGACACCGGCGTCGCCGGATCGATGTCGAGACCGACGCGGGCGATGATCGCGCGCGAGGCGTCCTCCATCCTGCGCCAGCTGACCAGCCCGAGCGGCCCGAGCGGCGCGCGGCCGATGAAAATGTTTTCCGCAACCGTCAGCGTCGGGATCAGGCTCAGTTCCTGATAGATGGTGACGATGCCATGCCGCTTCGCATCCTGCGGACTGGACGGCGCGTAGTCGGCGCCGTCGAAGACGATGCGGCCGCTTGACGGCGGCATCACGCCGGACAGGATTTTCAACAGCGTCGACTTGCCGGCGCCGTTCTCGCCGAGCAGGCCAAGGATCTCACTGGGCCGCACCTCGAGCGAAACGTCGATGAGCGCGGTGACGCCGGAAAAATGCTTGGTCACGCCTTCGACGGAAAGGAGCGGGGGCGATGATGCGGTGGGTTCAACGGCGGACAAGCATTGCTCCCGGATTGCGATAGGCAGCGGGACAGCGCCCCCCTCTGTCCTGCCGGACATCTCCCCCACACGGGGGGAGATCAGCAGTTTTGCCGGCAGCACTATTTCTATAACGTTGGCGATTGGCGAAAGCAGACGTGACGGCCAATCTCCCCCCAAGTGGGGGAGATGTCCGGCAGGACAGAGGGGGGCGCGACAGAGCGCGACCTCCACCCGTCATGGGCCCTACTCTCACTTCGTCTCGTTCAACCTCTCCGCCTTGTCGAGATTGTCCTTGCCGATGACGATCGGCGTCAACAGCACCAGCTTCTCCTTCGGCTCGGTCTTGTCCCTGGCGAAGGCGACCGCGATCTGCACCGCCTTGCGCGACTGTTCGCCGGGGAACTGCTCGACCGTGCCGGCGAGCTTGCCGTCGCGCACGGCGACCAGCGCTTCCGGCAGCGCGTCGAAGCCGTAGATCTTGACGTCGGTGAAGTTGCGCGCGGCACAGGCTTCGAGCGCGCCGAGCGCCATGTCGTCATTGGCGCAGATGATGGCGTCCGGCTTGCCGTTGGCGGCAAGCCCGGCCTCGGTCACCGACAGCGCTTCGGCGCGGGCGAAATTAGCGGTCTGCTCGAAGATGATCTGGTACTTGTCCTTGAGCGGATCGAGCACATTGTGGACGCCTTTGTTGCGGTCGATCGCGGGCCCGGCACCCGGCTGGCCCTGCAAATGGAACAGCTTGGCGCCGTTCGGGAACGCCGCCACCATGGCCTGCGCCTCGGCTTCGCCACCCTTGACGTTGTCGGCGCCGACATGGGCGAGAATGCCCTCGACGCCGTCGACGCGGCGGTCGATCGTCACCACCGGAACGCCGGCCTTGACCGCTTCCTCGATCGCCGGCGCCAGCGCGTTGACGTCAAGCGGCGAAATCACGATGGCGTTGACCTTCTGCACGAGTGCGGCCTCGATGTCGGCGGTCTGCTTCGGCGCCGAGTTCTGGCCGTCGCTCTCGGTCAGGTTGACGCCTTGCGCCTGCGCCTCCGCCTTGATCTCGTTCAGCATGTGCACAAAGAACGGAAAGCCGAGATTGGGCACCGAGCCCAATATGGTCAGTTTGTCGGCGGCAAAGGCCATGGGCGCGGCCAGCGCCATGGCGCCGGTCGCCACGGTCGACAACAGGAATTCGCGTCTGTTCATCAGATATCCTCCACATGAACGCAGGAGCCCGAAACCCGGAGCGGCTCGGGACGGTCCTTGCGTCAATTCAAAAATGGAGTGTCCTGTGAACGCCCCGAGGGGACGCGAGGCGCTCCAGCCGGTCCGCCGCAACGTTCTCCTCCGCACGGCGCCGACCCGAGGATGCTAGCCAAGGAAAATCGATTACGCAAGGTGAGGCGAGGGGCTGAAACTGCTAATCTCCCCCCTTGTGGGGGAGATGTCCGGCAGGACAGAGGGGGGCGCTGTCCCGCCGACATTGGCCAATTTCACTTACATCTTTGAGCTAACCTCTACGCAGAATACTTGATGCGGGCGATCCTTCGCGCCCCCTCTGCCTTGCCAGGCATCTCCCCCACGAGGGGGGAGATTGGCAGCTTAGACGCCTCTACCTGTCGATCGTCGTCATCACCCGCTCATTGTAGCGCGGCCCTGAGACCTTGCCCGGCGCAAGGGCTGCATCGAGCGCAGCTATCTCGGCCGCGTCGAGCGTGATCGCGGCCGCAGCAACATTTTCTTCGAGATACTTGCGCCGCTTTGTCCCCGGGATCGGCACGATGTCAATGCCGAAACCGTCGCCCTTGCCGAGCACCCAGGCCAGCGCGATCTGTGCGGGCTTTGCCCCTTTGGCCGCGGCCACCTCCTGCACCGCAGCCGCAGCCGCGATATTAGCGTCGTAGTTGGCGCCCTGGTAGCGGGGGTCGCCGCGGCGGAAATCGCCTTCCGGATAATCCTCGGCGCGCTTGACGTCGCCGGCGAGGAAACCGCGGCCGAGCGGCGCGAACGGCACCAGGCCGATGCCGAGCTTTTTGAGCAGCGGGATGATCTCCGGCTCCAGATTGCGCTCCCAAAGCGAATACTCGCTCTGCAGGGCCGAGACAGGGTGCACGGCATGAGCACGGCCGATATTCGCCGCGCCCGCTTCCGAGAGGCCGAAGAAGCGCACCTTGCCCTCGGCAACCAGCCGGCCGACCGTGCCGGCGACATCTTCCATCGGCACCGCCGGATCGACGCGATGCTGGTAATAAAGGTCGATATGGTCGGTGCCGATCCGCTTCAGCGAGCCCTCCAGCGCCTCGCGGATATGGTCGGGCCGGCTGTCACGCTCCGTACCGACCTGTCTTCCGTTTTCGATGCGGAAGCCGAATTTGGTGGCAAGGGTCACCTCATCGCGCCGGCCCTTCAGCGCCCGCCCGAGCAGTTCTTCATTGGCATAGGCGCCGTAGACTTCCGCCGTGTCGAGGAAGGTACAGCCGAGTTCGACGGCGCGGTGCTGGGTGGCGATCGATTCCGCCTCGTCGGCAGGGCCGTAGGACTGGCTCATGCCCATGCAGCCGAGGCCGATCACCGAGACCTGCAGCCCCTGGCTGCCGAGTTTGCGGGTGCCGAGGGTCATTGCCGTTCTCCTCTGGGGCTGAGGAAACTATAGCGGCCGCTCCTCCAGTTTCCATAGCTGTTCGGCGGAAGAACAGCGCTTCCCTTGACAAAACCCAGCCGCAAGCGCCTTTGCCTGCGGCCATTGGGGGCCATGGGGATACCAATGAAGAAGATCTACGAGAAGCCGACGCTGAACCGGCGTCAGCAGCTCCCGCGCGTCACCGCGCTCATAATTCCTTCGGACCACTAACCGAATATTGTCGTCGCCATTGCAAAGTCCGCTGCCGAGGCGCAGCGGTTTTTTGCTGCCGCCGGATCGTAGCGCTGCCAGAAGCAGGCGGTCAAAATTGACAGAGCGGCCGATCTCCAGCATCCTTATGCCGCCGCCATGTCTTGCGGTCTTGTGTATGAGTGAGCCATGGCCAGTTCCGTCACCAGCCAGAATTCCAAGCGCGCCGCGGTGCGCAAGGCGCTCGACCGCCACAAGGTCTACGTCACCGCGCAAAGCTTTTCCGGCGGCGTCTACTCGGCCCGCGTGCTGGTCGACGGCGAGGCCTACTGGGTCGACGAATTCCGGCTGAGCCAGCTGCAGCAGGGGCTGTCGCCGGCCGAGCTTGAGTTGATGCCGGCTGCTGACGATTGAGCGTGATCTTCGTTCCTTCGCACCGTGCTGGGAAATCTGAAATGTTGGCGGGACAGCAGTGTGCAGGAACGCTGCGCAGGGAAGGTTCGTCCGCCGCCGCCGCTCCCGCCTGACCCATGCCAACCCCGCCAACACTCAAGGCCTATCGCGCCAAGCGCGAATTTTCGAAGACGCCGGAACCGGCGGGCGGGCTCATTTCAGGCGACGGCAACCGTTTCGTCGTCCACAAGCATCACGCCACCGCCGACCATTACGATTTGCGCCTGCAGGTCGGCGGCGTGCTGAAAAGCTGGGCGGTGCCGCGCGGGCCCTCGCTCAACCCGGCCGACAAGCGGCTTGCAGTCGAGACCGAGGACCATCCGCTCGAATATATCGACTTCGAGGGCGTCATTCCCGAAGGCGAATATGGCGGCGGGCCAATGATCGTCTGGGACACCGGCACCTGGGCACCGATGGACGATGTCGACAAGAGCCTGCGCACCGGCGCCTTCAAGTTCCGGCTGGCCGGCGACAAGTTGAATGGCGGCTGGATGCTGACCCGTCTGAAGCCCAAGCCCGGCGAAGACAGCGAGAAGAAAAACTGGCTGCTGTTCAAGGAGCGCGATCTCGCCGCCGATACCGGCCTCGACATCTTGGAAGCGCGGCCGGAAAGCGTGAAGTCCGGCAAGCGGATCGAGGAGCTGGTGGCGCCGCCGAAGAAGCCGGCCCGCCTGCCGCCCAAACCCGGCGCGCTGAAACCCGGCGCGCTGCCCGGCGCTGTCAGGGGCGATCCGCCGTCGCGCATCGAGCCGCAGCTCGCCACGCAGGTGCCGAAGCCACCGGGTGGGCCAGTGGAAGACACAGGTGAACTCTGGTTGCACGAAATAAAATTCGACGGCTACCGTACCATGGCGCATATCGCCGATGGCGAGGTCAGGCTGATCACCCGCGGCGGCATCGACTGGACGAAGCGTTACGGCGACCTGCCGCAAGCCTTTTCCCGGCTACCGCTCAGCCAGGCGATCATCGACGGCGAGATCATGGTGCTGGACGAGAAGGGCATCTCGCGTTTCGCGCTGCTGCAGGATGCGCTGTCGGCGGGTGCGGGCAGCAAGCTCCATTTCTATGCCTTCGACCTGCTGCATCTCGACGGCTGGGACCTCCGCAAGGCGCCGCTCGCAAACCGCAAGGCCCTGCTCGCCGAACTGCTAGCCGGGCAGGGCGCCAACTCCGCCATCCAGCTGAGCGACCATGTCGAAGGCGACGGACAGGGGCTGTACGATCAGGCCTCGATCCTTGGGCTGGAAGGCGTCGTCTCCAAGCGCGCCAACGCCATCTACCAGAGCGGCCGCACGAAGAGCTGGACCAAGGTCAAAGCGCTTGAGACCGGCGATTTCATCATCGCCGGCTACACCGTTTCCGACGCGGCCGAAGGACTGGCGGCAATCGGCATGGCTGAATTCGCGGATGGTGAACTGCACTATCGCGGCAAGGTTGGCACCGGCTTCGATGCCGCGACGGCGGGCGACTTGCTGGCCCGGCTGCAGCCGCTGCGCGACGGCGCGACAGCACCCGAGGGTGTGCCGCGCGAGATCATGCGCGAGATGAAATGGGTGCGGCCGATGCTGTCGGCCCGCATCCACTACGCCAACCGAACGGCGGACAATTCGCTGCGCCACGGTGTGTTTCGGGGCTTGCGCGATGTCGGCCTGTCGACGCCGGTGTCGCCGAAGCGCAAGCGGCTGATCGCCGAAGCCGATCTCGCAACCATCTGGGTGACCAATCCGGAGCGGCGGCTGTTCGGCAAGACCGGACCGACCAAACTCGACATCGCCGTCTATTACGCGCTGGTCGGCGATTTCATGCTGCCGCACATTATGGGCCGCCCGGTGTCGCTGGTGCGCTGCCCGACGGGCCTGCCGAAGGACTGTTTCTTCCAGCGCCACGCCTTCACCGGCATGCCGCCGTCGGTGGTCACTTTTGACGCCACCAACTTCGAAGGTGAAACCAAATCCTATCTGTCGGTCGAGGGAGCAAAAGGCTATCTGGCACTCGCGCAGTTCGGCGTAGTTGAGTTCCACACCTGGGGCACGCATCGCTTGAGCCTCGACAAGCCCGACCAGATCGTTTTCGATCTCGATCCGGGTGAGGGCATCGCCTGGCGCGAGGTGGTCGAGGCCGCCGTCCACATCAAGGGCGAATTGGAGCGGTTCGGCCTGGTGCCGTTCGCCAAGACATCCGGCGGCAGCGGCATCCACATAACCGTGCCGGTGACGCAAAAGCAGTACTGGAAGAAGCTGCACCAGGCGACCAGCGCCATCTCCACGCACCTGGCGGCCACCGCGCCCGACACTTTCACCACCACAATGGGCAAGGAAAACCGCAAGCGCCGCATCTTCATCGACTATCACCGCAACGCGCGCGGCCACACCTCCGCGGCGCCTTATTCGCTGCGCGCCCGCACCAACCTGCCGGCGTCGACGCCGGTGAGCTGGAGCGACCTTGAGACGATCGATGCGCCGCAGGATCTGAACTATTCCTCGCTGCCGGGGTTGTTGGCGACCTCGGGCGACCCCTGGGCGGACATGGAGGATTTCGCGAGGGATTTGCCGGCCTTCAAATAAGGTTTTTCTCCCCATTTCATGGGGGCGAGGAACCCAAGTCCATCGACGCTTCGGACAATTTGAATTATTCTCGGCCTTGGACCTTCAGGGCGACTGGAAGATTTCGCTAGGGATTTGCCTGTATCGTGCCCGGTCGGTGTAGGATTTCCGCAGCACCATTCGTCCTTTGGACGAAGCGCTGCAGTAAGCATGATCCCGAAACGTGGGAACGGTTTTCGGAGAAGATCATGCTCAGTCTGAAATGTCAGTGCGTGGCCGCGTAGGAGAGTATCATGGCGCCCAGGGCAAGTTGGAAAGGTTACCTCAAGCTCAGCCTCGTCAGCTGTCCGGTCCGGCTCTATCCGGCAACGACGACCAGCGAGCGCATATCGTTCAACCAATTGCACAAGAAGACCCACAACCGCATCAACATGAAGCCGGTCGACCCTGAACTCGGCCTGGTCGAGCGCGCGGACTTGGTCAAGGGTTACGAATACGAGGACAAGCAGTACATCATCATCGACGAGGCCGACCTCGAAGCAGTGCGCATCGAATCCAATCACACGATGAACATCGAGGCCTTCGTCGACGAAGACGAGGTCGACGTCATTTATCAGGATGCGCCGTACTACATGGCGCCGGATGGCGCCATGGCGGAGGAAACCTTCGCCGTGCTGCGCGAGGCAATGCGCAAATCCGGCAAGCTGGCCATTGCCCGCCTTGTCCTGTCCAGCCGCGAGCGCGTGGTGACGATCGGCGCGCGCGAGAACGGCATGTTCGTGTGTACGTTGAGGAACCCGAACGAAGTGCGCGGCACGGCTGAATATTTCGGCAACATCCCGGCTGGCAAGCCGGATCCCGAAATGCTGCAATTGGCCGAAGCGCTGATCAAGCAGAAGGAAACCACCTTCGATCCGAAGAATTATGAGGACCGCTACGAGATCGCGCTGATGACGATGATCCGCGAGAAACTGAAGGGCCATAAGCCGATCATTGCGGCGGCGCCCGAGCGTGGCAATGTCATCAACCTCATGGACGCGTTGAAGGCGAGCCTGTCGCAATCAGCCAAGCCGCCGGCCAAGTCGAAGAGCAAGGCCGACGACGCTGAAAAACCTGCCGCCAAGGGTAAGGCGGGTGCGGCCAAGGAAAACCCGTTGAAGGCCAATCTGCTCAAGGCCGTCGGCAAGAGCAAGGGGTGACGGCGCCGACCGGTATAATCCCGGGCACCGTCTTCGGCGCCATCGGCGCGCTGGCGGCATTTCCGCTGCGGCTCGCGGCCCGTGAGGTGGAGCGTCAGCACGGCCAGTTGCGGCGCGGCGTCACCAGGCGCACCAGCCATGTTGTGTTCGGCCGAACGCTGATCGCCAAGGCCGGCACGGCGAAGGGCGGCGATGCCGAGATCGAGCGCCGGGTTGCAGCCGAGGGCTCCGCTGGCCGAACACTCCTTAGCGAAAATGGCTTCCTGCGCCTGCTTGGTCTGATGAAGGCGCCGGAGGCGTCTTCGCTGTCCAGGCAGTCTCTCGTCGACCAGTCCAGACTGTCCGGTGCCGACCTCGACCTGCTCAGCCTGTTCGACGCCTTCGAGCACGATTGTGAACCCTACTCGTTCCGCGATCTGATCCTTGCCCGCAAATATGCCGGGCTGGTCGCCGGCGGTGCATCCTGGGGCGCGATCGCGCGCTCCGTGCATCGCTCCGGTCCGGTCGCTTCGCTCACCGCCAAATCGCTCAATGTCGGCTCGCAGCATGGCCGGCCCGATCAGATCTATCTCGAGGATGGCCAGAGCGAACTCGACGGCCAGCTGCTGTTCGATCTCGGCAGCGCAAGCGCAGCCGGCGACGACACGCTGGAAGAATTGTTCGCCGAGGCTGAAAGCGCGGAAGAGGAGGGCCGGGACGACGATGCCGCGGCGCTCTACCAACGCTGCCTCAGCATCGATCCGAGCGACGCCATCGCCGCGTTCAACCGCGCCAATTGCTTGCGTGGCGCCGGTCGCGTGGCCGACGCGGCGCATGACTATGCAAGAGCGATCAAGCTCGATCCGGCGTTCGTCGAGGCCTGGTTCAACCTCGCCGGGCTGATGAGCGACGAAGGCAAGATCGCCTCGGCGCGCCGGCATCTGGTCAAGGCCATCGCGCTCGACAAGAGCTACGCCGATCCAGTGTTCAACCTCGCCCGGCTGGAGTTCGACGCCGGCAATCTGACCGAAGCCCGCCGCCACTGGGTGCGCTATCTCGAACTCGATGCTGACAGCGAATGGGCGCGCACTGCGCAAAAGGGGATACAGTTCGTCGATCTGCAGCTGGCGCGGACGGCGGGGTGAGGCGCAATGGCAGCGCACCCCATGACCGCCTTCCTCTTCGACGGTAACGAAACCGCCGCGGTCACCATCTTGCTAGCCCACGGCGCCGGCGCGTCGATGGATTCGCCTTCGATGACCGCCACCGCCAAGGCGCTGGCCACCGCCGGCTTCCAGGTCGCGCGCTTCGAATTTCACTATATGGCGGCCCGCCGCTATGGCCAGCGCAAGCCGCCACCGCACGCCGAAACGGTCAACCCGGAATACATCAAGGCCATCGCCGATCTGAGGGCGAGGGGCGTCGCTGGTCCGCTCATCATCGGCGGCAAGTCGATGGGCGGGCGCGTCGCCTCGATGGTCGCCGACGAGATGTTCGCCAAGGGCGAGATTTCGGGCCTCGTCTGCCTCGGCTATCCCTTTCATCCGCCGGCCAAGCCCGAGCAACTCAGGACAAAACATCTCGCCGACCTCAAGACGCCGACGCTGATCTTCCAGGGCACCCGCGACGAGTTCGGCACGAAAGAAGAGGTCGCGACCTACGGCCTTTCCAAAGCCATCGAGGTGATCTGGCTGGAGGATGGCGACCACGACCTGAAGCCGCGCAAGAGCGTGTCGGGGTTTTCGACCGCCGATCATCTGAAGACGCTGGCCGGGACGGTGAAGGCGTGGACAGGGCGGATCGTTTCCTGATCGCCAAATGAAAATCGCCACCTTCAATATCAACAACGTCAACAGCCGGCTGCAAAACCTGCTGGCGTGGCTGGCGGCAGCCAAGCCCGATGTCGTCTGCCTGCAGGAGCTGAAGGCGCGCGACCTGCAGTTTCCGCGCACGGCACTGGCCGACGCCGGCTATGGCGCGGTGTGGAAGGGCGAGCCGACCTGGAACGGCGTTGCCATACTGGCGCGAGGAGCCGAGCCGGTGCTGACCCGTGACGAACTGCCCGGCGATACCGCCGACAAGCAGAGCCGTTACGTCGAGGCGGCGGTGTCGGGCGTCGTCATCGCCTGTCTCTACGCGCCCAACGGCAACCCGCAGCCGGGGCCGAAATTCCAGTACAAGCTGGCCTGGCATGAAAGGCTGGAGGCGCATGCCGCAGAACTCTTCGACACCGGCCTGCCGGTGGCGCTGGTCGGCGACTACAACATCGTGCCCGAGCCGCGCGACATCTACGCCACCCGCTCCTATGACGACAACGCGTTGGTGCAGCCGGAAAGCCGGGCGTCGTTCCAGCGTCTGCTCGAGCAGGGCTGGACCGATGCGCTGCGCAAGAAGCATCCGAAGGAAACGCTCTACACATTCTGGGACTACCGCCGCAACCGCTGGCCGCGCGATGCCGGGCTGCGGCTCGACCACATCTTGCTGTCGAAGAAACTGGCGCGCCGCCTCACCGCTGCCGGCATCGACCGCGATGTCAGAGGTGAGGACGGCGCCAGCGACCACGCGCCGGTATGGGTCGAATTGAAGTGAATTTGGCTGCGTGATCGCGCCCACTTTCGTGGGCGCAGTTTTGCGCTATTTGTTTCGCTGCGGCGGCCGCATGATGAGCAAGGTGCGGCACCGGAGGGGGAGTCCGATGGACAGGTTGGCCGAAAGGCTGTTTGCGCTTCCGCTGCTGGCGGCCGCTTTGGCTTGTCTGGTGCGGGCGTATCTGCTGCTCGGCGACAGAGATTTCAGCTGGAGCGGGATCGATCACATGCTGCACGGCCCAGCCACGCTGCGACCGGTGGTGTTCCTGACCGTCGGCGGGCTTTGCCTGCTTGGCGCCCTGTTGTTCTGGGCCGGACTGCTGCCGGGTCGGCGAAGCCAGCCTGCTGGAACGCCGCTTTTTGGCCGCGACGCCGAGATCGACCCAAAGGGCCGCCCCGGTCTGCGGCGCGCCTTCCTCATGTTGCCGGTGCTCGCCGTGTTGGCGCTGCTGGCCGACCACTTCCCTTGGGCGCGTGACGCCGGCCCGGGCGCTGAGGTCGTCGCCCCGAGGGAGCCCAAAGCCGAGCCGAAGGGCCAGGATATCGCCGGCGTCCCACCGGACCTGGCGACGCCGGCGGTTCCACCGAGTTCGCCGCCGCTCGCCTCGCCTCCCGAGCCAACCCCGCCTGAGCAGGCTGCCAAACCGCCCGAGCCGGCGCAGCCTACGCCTCCGGCTGCTCCCCCTCAGCCGCCACAAGTCGCACTCGCTCCGGCGACACCGCCACCGGAGACTGCTCCACCGCCGGCTCCGGCCACGCCACCGCAAACCGTCGCGCCGTTGCCGCCGCCTCCGCCGGCGCTGCCGACCGAGCCCGACGGCCACCGCGACGCCGTCGTCTGGCTCGCCGTCTCGGCCGATGGCCGCGACGTCATGAGCGCCAGCACCGACCACATGATCAAGCTCTGGGACATCGCCGGCAAGCGGCTGATCCGCAACCTTGGTGAACACAAGGACATGGCGCGCACGGCGCTGTTCATGCCCGACGGCGCAACCGCGCTGACCGCCGGCGACGATGGCGAGATCGTGCTGCGAAAGCTTGCCGACGGCACGGTGCTGCATGTCTTCTCGTCGGGCGCGAATGGCGGCGTGCGTAAGCTGGCGATCAGCCCGGACGGCAAGCGCGCCGTCAGTGGCCACGACACCGGCAACGTCATCGTCTGGGATCTCGTCAACAAATCGGTGCTGCATGTGATGATCGGACATGACTGGCCGATCAGCACGGTCGCAATCTCGCCCGACGGCACGCGCGCGCTGAGCGGCTCCATCGACGGCACGCTGAAATTCTGGGACGTCGAAAGCGGCAAGCAATTGCGAAGCTGGCACGGCCACGAGCAGGGCATTTACGGCGCCGTCTTCACCGCCGACGGCCATCATGTCGTCACCGGCAGCGGCGACTACACGATCAAGCTCTGGGACCTCGACACGTTTAGGGAATTGCGCCGCTTCGAGGGTCACGAAGGCACCGTCTATACCCTGGCGCTGTCGGCCGACGGCAAGCGCTTGGCCTCCGGCTCGCTCGACGGCACGGCGCGGCTGTGGGATGTCGGCACCGGCGGCCAGACCGCCATGTTCGACAGCCGCACCGGCCCGATCTACGCCGTTGCCTTCGCCACCGACGGCACGCTGCTCACCGGCGGCGACGATCGCACCATCAGGGATTGGCCGGCGGCTGGCGGCGATGGCGAGATCCTCTTTGCCGGCGCGGCGCAGTAGCGATATCAAATGCTTTGGATATTCCAGAACAGCCTGGCTTGCGCTATGAATTACTGGTGGCTGCAAATGGATTGGGGACCGTGAGCAACAACGACTGGGCGCCCAAAGTGGATACACCTGTCTACAGCCCGCCCAAGTCGCGTCGCCGAGGGGTCCTTACCGTCGTTCTGGTGTTGCTGGCGGCTTTTGTGCTGCTCGGTCCTGGCCGAAATTACTATGTGCAGTGGTCAGCCATTAAGAAGATTCAAGCGGCTGTCCTGGCAAAGGATTATCGCGAGCAATTCCATCAGATCTCCGTGCTGGCCGACATGGGAAATGCTGACGCACAGTACAATCTGGGATTATTGTACTGGCGTGGCCAGGGTATTGCCCAAAATGACAGGCAGGCGACCTACTGGTGGGGCAAAGCAGCCGAGCAAGGAAATTCAGATGCGGCATCCTTGCTCGCCCAGGCCTATTCCCATGGCCGAGGTGTCGAAAGAAACGACCAACTGGCGTTAAAATTTGCCACACAGTCGGCCGACAAGAGCAACGCGAATGGTTACTATGCCATCGGCACCCTGTACGCGCAGGGCCAAGGTGTTCCGCAAAGCTATGAGCAAGCTCTCTCCTGGTGGCGCAAGGCAGCCGATGGCGGCAGTACCGAAGCTGCTTACTGCATCGGTCGATCCTATTATCTCGGTGAAGGCGTCGAGAAGGACGATCAACTCGCCGTGATGTGGGTGCGAAAGGCGGTCGACATGGGTGAGCCGAATGCCCAGTCTTTGTTGGGCACGCTGTATTCGCTTGGTCACGGCGTCGGTCAGGATGACCGCCTGGCCTTCGAATGGTGGATGAAAGCCGCGATCGCCGGTGTGCCGGAAGCGCAATACTCATTAGCAAATGCGTATGAATTGGGAAAAGGCATCGGCAAGGACGACGCCCAGTCGTTCGCCTGGTTGGTCAAGGCGGCGGAACAGGACAATGTCCGGGCGCAGTCTGCGCTGGCCTTTGCCTATGCTACGGGCAAGGGCATTGCCAAAAGTGATGCCGAAGCATCGTCCTGGTGGCTGAAGGCGGCGAGCCAGGGAGACGCCTATGCGCAGGCGAACCTCGGCCTTGCATATTGGACGGGCGCCGGACTGACTCAGAGCGACGCTGATGCCGTTTCGTGGTGGCTCAAGGCCGCAAAGCAGGGGGACGTTTCGTCTGAACTGTACCTGGCTGTTGCGTATGCCCGCGGCAGAGGGATAGCCAAGGATGAAAAATCCGCCGAATTCTGGTTGCTGGAGGCAGCCAAGGCGGGAAATGTCGAAGCAGAACTCAACCTTGGCAAGCTTTATTACACCGGGATCGGCGGCAAGCCGAACTATCCGGAATCTGCCAAGTGGTTTTCCACATCGGCAAGCCACGGAAACGCCGAGGCCAGGACCTTCCTCGAAATGATGAAGGAAAAAGGCCAGTTCGACAGCAAGACGCTGTGAGCTCAGGGTCAGGCAACGCCGATGACGTCGGTGAGGTCGTGTCATATAATGGACATCGGCAGCGGATACCAAAACTGTCTTTCATCAGTCAATTTCGGAGGCCACTTATGCCTGCTGGCCATCTCCCCACTTGGGGGAGATCAGCAGCGTCGCCGTCACGCCTTCCGTTTGAGGCGTGACACTCGCATCGCACGATGCGAAGACTCATTTGCCGCTGCATCTCGAGAATCCCATGCCCAACCTCCACATCGTCGAAGCCTCGATTGCCGATCTGCGGCGCGCGTTGGAAGACGGTACCGTCACCAGCGTCGAGCTGGCCGGCGCGTATTTCAGGCGCATCGCGCACTACGACCGCCATGGCATTGCGCTCAATGCCGTGCCGGTGCTTAACCCGGCAATGTTCGAGGAGGCGGCGGCGTCCGACCTGCGCCGCCGCAAAGGCGCTTCCCTCGGGCCGCTCGACGGCATCCCCTACACCGCCAAGGACAGCTATAAGGTGAAGGGCCTGACGGTGGCCGCCGGCTCGCCCGCCTTCGAGCATCTCGTCGCCAATGAGGACGCCTTCACCATTGCCAGGCTGCGGGCCGGCGGCGCGGTGCTGATCGGGCTGACCAACATGCCGCCAATGGCGAATGGCGGCATGCAGCGCGGCGTCTATGGCCGCGCCGAAAGCCCCTACAATGCAGATTACCTGACCGCCGCCTTCGCTTCCGGCTCGTCCAACGGTTCCGGCACCGCGACCGCTGCGAGCTTTGCCGCTTTCGGGCTGGGCGAGGAGACATGGTCTTCCGGCCGCGCGCCGGCGTCCAACAATGCACTTGTCGCCTACACGCCGTCGCGCGGCGTCATTTCGGTCAGGGGCAACTGGCCGCTGGTGCCGACCATGGATGTGGTGGTGCCGCACACGCGCGGCATCGCCGACATGCTGGAACTGCTCGACGTGATCGTCGCCGACGATGCCGAGACGCGCGGCGATTTCTGGCGTGTGCAGCCCTGGGTGTCGATCGCGAAGAGCGCTGCTCTCAGGCCGCCAAGCTACACTGCGCTCCAACTGCAAGGCTCATTACAAGGCAAACGCCTCGGCGTGCCGAAAATGTATATCGGCCGCGATGGCGGCGCGCCCAAACCCATCGAGACCCGCGCCTCGGTGCTCGACCTCTGGCGGCAGGCGGCGCGTGATCTGGAAAAGCTCGGCGCGGAGGTGGTCGAGGTCGATTTCCCCGTCGTCTCGAACTATGAGCGCGACCGTCCGGGCACAAAAACCATGGTCGAACGCGGGCTGGTGCCGGAAGCATTCGCCGAGCGCGAAATCTGGGATCTCTGCATCTGGGGCTGGGACGATTTCCTGCGCGCCAATGCCGACCCGGCCATCCCCGACCTGGCCACGGTCGACGGGCCAAAAATCTTCCCGCGGCCGCCGGGCGCGCTGCCGGACCGCTATGGCGACGACGGTTTCGATCTGGCCGACTACGTCACGAGCGCCAAGCAGGGCGTGATGCCATTGCTGGATATCCCAACGCTGGCGGAAGGTCTGAAGGGATTGGAGGCCACGCGGCGCATCGACTTCGAGGACTGGCTGGACGAGCACAGGCTCGACGCCGTCGTGCTGCCGGCGGTCGCCGATGTCGGCCCGGCCGATGCCGACGTCAACGAGACCTGTGCAGCAATCGCCTGGCGCAACGGCACCTGGGTCGCCAACGGCAATCTGGTCTGGCGTCATCTCGGCATCCCGACCGTCACCGTGCCGATGGGAACGATGGCCGATATCGGCATGCCGGTCGGGCTGACCTTTGCGGGCAAGGCCTATGATGATGCGGAGTTGCTGCGGCTCGCCGGCGATTACGAGCGCGCCACCCAACCCCGCACCAGCCCGCCGCGCACGCCGGAATTGCCGGACGATGTGTTTGCGGGGCGGCCTGGTGGATTGCGGGCCAGCGATGCGCCGGCGCCGAGGCTTACGCTTGTTGCCGAGACGATGCGGCGAGGAGACCAGGCCGAGATCGCCGTGACGGTTGAACTCGATGCGGAGACCGCTGGCGTCAAGGTTCACGTCAATGGCGAACCGGTCGCTCTGCGGCGCAGCGGCACAAGCTTTCACGGTCGCATCCTGGTGCCCGCCGGCGAGCACGAAAGAATGCACAGTGTGTGGCGAGGCGC
Organism: Mesorhizobium sp. M0062; assembly: GCF_040323125.1. NCBI lineage: Bacteria > Pseudomonadati > Pseudomonadota > Alphaproteobacteria > Hyphomicrobiales > Phyllobacteriaceae > Mesorhizobium > Mesorhizobium sp. M0062. The sequence goes on along the minus strand of NZ_JAMYUO010000016.1, from coordinate 20,184 downwards.
TTACGGCTCGATCGTTACGGCCGTCATCCGGCTGGAGGATGGACGCACGGCTGGTGCTTACGTGGTCGCGGGTGGAATCGGGTGAGGTACATGTAATCTCCCCAAGGGGGAGATCAGCAGCTTCGCCGTCTTGACCCTCCCATCGCCCGCGTTATCTTCGCGCCATGCCAAACCTCGCTCCCCTCATCGTCATCGACCTCCAGACCAACATGTTCGACGGCCGCGTCGAGCCGCCGATCCACGATGCGCCTGGCATAGCCGAGCGTACCTGCTCGCTGATCGACTGGGCGCGGCGCGAGGGGCGCAAGGTTGCTTTCGTCAGGCATGACGGGCCGGCCGGCGATCCGCTGGCGCCCGGCGAGCCGGGTTGGCCGGTATGGCCGGAACTCGGCCAGGCCAAGGACGAGCCGACATTCTCCAAGACCGTCCGCAACGCCTTCTCGAATGCCGAGCTTGGCGCCTGGGTGGCCGGGCAAGGGGTCGGCGAAGTCGTGCTTGCCGGAGCGCAAACCGATTTCTGCATCGCCGGCACCGTTGAGGGCGCCCTGGCCGAAGGCTTCGGCGTCACTGTCGTTTCCGATGCGCACTCGACGCTGGACACTGAAGGCGAAACCGCGACCGAGATCATCGCCCGGTACAATGCGGACTTCACCGATGCCGGCGTCACGCTGGTGACGACGAAGGCGCTGACCGGCGACTGAAGCACCGCGCTTCGAAGAGTGGGAGACTGCCGTGCCAACCCTGAAATTGCCGGCCGAAGGCGGATGCCGCTGCGGACGTGTGCGGCTAAAGATTTCCGCAAAACCGCTTTTGACCATGGCTTGCCATTGCATCGGCTGCCAGCGCATGTCGGCCAGCGCCTATTCACTGAGCGCCGCCATTCCCTCGGACGGCTTCGAAATCATGCAAGGCGAGCCGGTGATCGGCGGGCTGCACGGCGCCTCGCGTCATTACTTCTGCCCTTATTGCATGAGCTGGATGTTCACGCGCCCCGAAGGGCTCGACTGGTTCGTCAATCTGCGCCCCACCATGCTTGACGAGCCCGGCTGGTTCACGCCGTTCATCGAGACATGGACCAGCGAGAAACTGCCCTGGGCGACGACGCCGGCGGTGCATAGTTACGAGGCGCTGCCGGCCTTCGAGGCGTATGAGGGGCTGGTGGCCGAGTTTGCTGAAACTGCGAATCTCCCCCCTTGAGGGGGAGATGGCCAGCAGGCCAGAGGGGGTCGGTGCGACTGGGCTCGACGTCCTTGCTGCAGATGGAAGGTTGGCGCCTCACGCGCGGCGACCCCCTCTGTCGCCTTCGGCGACATCCTCCCCCTCGAGGGGGGAGATAAGCCCCGCTAAAAATTTGCATCGAATCGATTGCGCAAACGTTTCGATCGCCCTAAGCTCCCTTAAAATCCGCCATCAGAGCGGACGGGAAACGCAAAAGGGAGGAGCGCTTGCAGGCGCTGATATGTCTTGCCGACAATGGCTGAAGTGGCGCGGCGCGCCGGCGTGTCGGTGTCGACCGTCTCGCATGTCGTCAACAACACGCGCTTCGTTTCGCTGGAAAAGGCGAGGCTGATCAACGACGCCATTGCCGCCATGGGCTACCAGCCCAACGAGCTGGCGCGCTCGCTGAAGGCCTCGACCACCAACAGCGTCGGCCTGGCGATCTCGGCGATCTCCAACCCTTATTTCACCGACATCATCTGCGCGGTCGAGGCCGAATGCGCACGGCTCGGGCTGATGGTCTTCCTGTCGGATACCCAGGAGGATCCCGACCGCGAACTGCAGGTGGTGCGCGCTTTCCATCAGCGCCGCGTCGACGGCGTCATCCTGGCCCCGTCGGGCTCGCCGCAGCGCGCCATCGATTACCTCGCCGACAAGAAGATGCCATGCGTTCTGATCGACCGTTTCGCCGACCAGCGCTTCGACCAGATCGGCGTCGAGAACGAAACGTCGATGCGCGCGCTGATCGACCATGTCGCCTCCTTCGGCCACAAGCGCATCGGCTATATCGCCGGACAGCCCGGCCTGACGACGACGCGCGAGCGCATCGAGGCGTTCCAGGCTTCGCTCGCCGCCAATGGACTTGAGTGCGTGCCGCGCTATCTCTCGGCCGAGAATGTCGACACGGCGGCGGCGACCGCATCCACCCACGCCATCCTGTCGCTGCCGTCGCCACCAACCGCATTGGTCACCGGCAACAACATGACGACGATCGGAGCCGTCCGCGCCATCCGCGAAAAGGGCCTCACCATTCCGGGCGATCTGTCGCTGGCCGGCTTCGACGATTTCGAATGGGCCGATTGTTTCGAACCGCGCCTGACGCTGGTTGCCCAGCCCTGCACCGAGATAGGCAGGCAGGCGGCAGCCCTGCTCAGCGCCCGCATCGCGGCGACCGGTTCAGAGCCACGTTCGGTGCGGCTGCAGGCGACGCTGCGGGCGCGCGCCTCCTGCGGGAGGCCGACCCACACGAGGCTAACATGAGCGCGCCGCTGCTGGTAATGACCGGCGCCGTCAAACGCTTCGGCGGCGTGCAGGCGCTGCGCGGTGTCGACTTCGATCTCAAGGCCGGCGAAATCCATGCGCTGCTCGGCGAAAACGGCGCCGGCAAGTCGACGCTGATGAACCTTTTGTCGGGCGTCTACACGCCGGACGAAGGCACCATCGAGATCGACGGCAAACCCGTGCGTTTCAACAACCCGCGTGAGGCGCAAGCGGCCGGCATCGCCACCATCTTCCAGGAGCTCGACCTGGTGCCGTCGCTGGATGTCGCGGCCAACCTGTTCCTTGGCCGCGAATTGATGCGTCCGGGCGGCTTCCTCGACGTGCCGGCAATGCGCCGCGAGGCCAAGAAGCGGCTGGAAGCCATCGAGATCGCAATCGATCCGGCCGCCATGGTGGCGGACCTGTCGATCGGCCAGCGCCAGGTGGTGGCGATCGTCAAGGCGCTGTCCTACGCCTCGCGCGTGCTGATCATGGACGAGCCGACGGCCGCACTTACCGTCGGCGAAGTCGAGCGGCTGTTCGACATCATGAGAAAACTCGCAGCCACCGGCGTCGGCATCGTCTACATCTCGCACCGGCTGGAGGAAGTGCCCGGCATTGCCGACCGGGTGACGGTAATGCGCGACGGCCGTGTCGCCGGCATCACCGAGCCGCACGCGCCGCAGGCGGAGCTGGTCAGGCTGCTGGTCGGACGTCCCCTGGACGAGCTCTATCCGCAACGCGCCAAGGCCGCGGGCAAGCCGCTGCTCAGCCTGAGGAACGCCAGCTTCAGGCTCGCCCGCGACAGCGCCGGCTGGCAGGCGCCGCAAGGTGTTTCGCTCGATGTCCATGAAGGCGAGATCGTCGGCCTGGCCGGCATTATGGGGGCAGGGCGCACCGAACTGCTCTCCGCGCTCTACGGCACCGGCCTGTCCGGCCGCTGGGAGGGCGAGGTCGCCATATCGGGCAAGCCGGTGAAACTGGATTCGATCAGTGCTGCCCGCCACGCCGGCATCGCCTTCGTCACCGACGATCGCCGGGGCTCGGGCCTGATGCTGCGCATGGCGGTCGGCCTCAATCTGGTGATGTCGGTCATATCCAGAATCTCGCCGAACTGGCTGGTCTCGCCGCGCCGCCAGGCCGAGGCGGTGAAGGAATCCTTCGGTCAGTTCGATATCCGGCCGAAGAACCCCGATATCGCCGTCGGCGCGCTGTCTGGCGGCAACCAGCAGAAGGTGGTGCTGGCCAAGGAGATCCTCGGCAATCCGCGCCTGTTGCTGCTCGACGAGCCGACACGCGGCGTCGATGTCGGCGCCAAGGGCGAGATCTACCAGCGGCTCAGGGCACTCGCGGCGCAAGGGCTCGGCATTCTGGTGGCGTCAAGCGAGATGCCTGAACTGATCGGTCTGTGCGACCGCATCGTGGTGCTGCGCCAGGGGCGCAATGTGGCGGAATTCATGGGCGGCGTCGACGAGCACACGGTGCTGGCCGCGGCTAACGGCAGGGAGGCCTGATGTCTCAGGACAACAACCCAGTGGCAGCGAGCCCGGTGATGGCGGCGCCTCAAAAGCATCGCGACCCGCTGGCGCTCATCGTGCGCTTCCAGAGCCTGATCGGCCTGGTGCTGGTGGCGATCGGCGGCATCATCTTCTCGCCGCGCCGCCACGGCGAGATCCTGTTCCTCAACCCAGACAACATCGCCAACATCGTGCGCGCCGTGTCGGAGACCGGCATCATCGCCATCGGCATGACCTTCGTCATCATCACCGCCGGCATCGACCTGTCGGTCGGCGCGGTGCTTGGCCTGTCCAGCGTCGTCACCGCCTCGATGATGATCTCCGGCGGCTTCGGCCTGATCCCCACCATCCTCGCCGTGCTCGCTTTGGGCATCGTCTTCGGCGCCATCCAGGGCACCATCTCGACGCGTTTCAGGCTGGAACCGTTCATCGTCACGCTGGCTGGCCTGCAGGCCGCGCGCGGCTTGGCGCTGGTCGTCTCCGGCAACCAGTACATCAACATTTCCTATGGCGAAGGGCCGGGCCTGGCGCCGCCGGTGTTCGCCGTGCTGGGCGAGCGGCTGTTCAACAACACCGTGCCGGTGGCGACGCTTGTGTTCGTCGTCTTTGCCGCGATCGCCACCATCGTGCTCAACACCACGCGCTTCGGCCGCTATGTCTTTGCCGTCGGCGGCAATGAGCGCGCCGCGCGCATATCCGGCGTGCCGGTCTCGATGGTGAAGATATCGGTCTATGCCATCACCGGCTTTGCCGCTGCACTCGCCGGCATCGTCCATGCCGGCCAGTTCAATTTCGGCAGCGCCAATGACGGCATGGGCTATGAGCTGACGGCCATAGCCGCCGTGGTCATCGGTGGCACCAGCCTGTTTGGCGGCGCCGGCTCGATGGTCGGCACCGTCGCCGGCACCATCATGCTGGGCGCGCTCGCCAACATCCTGCAGCTCAACAACATCACCCCCGCCATGCAGCTGCTCGCGACCGCCGCGATCATCGTTTTGGCGGCAGTGCTTCAGTCCCTCGTTCGCCGCCGCGAGGGGTTGGGTCGTTAGTGCATGTCGCGCAAAAGGTTTTGCGATGACGACATGCACAAACAAACAAGGAGGAGACGGCAACACGTGAACGTCAAACCAAGGTCTGGCCCCCCGGCCGGACGAGGAGGAGAGTGAGTTATGAAAACGACACTAAGAGGATCGACCCTCAAGGCCGTGCTGCTGGCCGGCGCTGGCCTGTGCATTGCCGGCTCCGCTTACGCCGCCGAGCCGCTGGTGAAAGCCTGCGCCAAGGACGGCCAGTTCGTCATCGGCTTTTCGCAGGCCAACAATGCCGAGCCCTACCGCCAGCACGTCAATGACGAGCTTGAGGCGGCCGCCAAGGAAGTGCCCGGCTTCACGCTGCAGATCGCCGACGGCGCCGGCAACGTCAACACGCAGACCTCGCAGGTCGACAATTTCATCACCCAGAAGGTCGACATCCTGCTGATCTCGCCCTTCGAGGCGGCACCGCTGACGCCGGCGGTGAAGCGCGCCATGGATGCCGGCATCCCGGTAATCGAGCTTGACCGCAAGACGGTCGGCGACCCCGGCAAGGACTACACCGCCTTCATCGGCGGCGACAATTTCAAGATCGCCGAGGAAGCCGGCAAATACACCGCCAAGACGCTGCTGCCCGATGGCGGCGAGGCGGCGGTGCTGCAAGGCCTGCCGAGCTCGACGCCGGCGGTGGAGCGCCTCAACGGCTTCAAGGAAGGCGTGAAAGGCAACCCGAAGGTCCAGATCGTCGCCGAGCAGGCCGCCGACTGGGTGCCGGACAAAGCGCAGGTCGCCTTCGCCGCCATGCTGCAGGCGCACCCCGACATCAAGGTGCTCTACGCCTCCAACGACATGATGGCCGCCGGCGCGCTGCTCGCCGCCAAGGGGGCGGGCAAGGACGTCAAGATCATCGGCACCGATGGCCTGCCAGGCCCGGCCGGCGGCATCGAAGCCGTGGCCAAGGGCGACTGGGTCGCAACCTTCACCTACCCGACCGGCGCCAAGGAAGCGATCGAAATGTCGAAAAAGATCCTGCTCGACTGCGCGACCGAGGTGGACAAGACGGTGACGGTGGAGACCACCGCGATCACGGCCGAGAATGCCAAGCAGCTGATGGGGAAGTGAGGGGGCGGAGTCCGGCACTGAGGTTTGTGAGCAAGGCCCCGGAAGGGGCCTTGTTTGTTTTTGGCGCTTTGCACCGACGGTCTGATCGGTATGGTGTATCAGCGAATCTGTGTTAGGCGCCGCTCGATCAACCAAAGGACGACACCAGTGAGCGAACCGACCGTGGCCCAGGCGACCGAGAGCATCTATGCCTCGCTCAAGGCGGACAATGCCGACATCGACGCCCATATCGCGACGCTGAAGGCGGCGCTGGCACGCGAAGACATAAAACAGGCGGTGTTCGACCCGGCCAAACTGATGCAGAACAACCGCCAGGGCCGCAAGCTGATGCAGGCCTATTTTCGCCAGCGCGGCGTGAGCGTGAGCTTTTCGGAGTAGGGCGGGCGCACCGCTCTACGACAGCAAAAGCGGTGAGTGGCAGCTTCGCGCCTCATCTCGGCCATTGAGCTGGCTTGGACTGATCTTATGGGCGGACGTCCAAGCGCAGTGGTCACGTGTCAGCTTGCGCGAGAGGCGGACATCGGTTTTCGAGCAAGACGGGCGCTCCTATTGCGATCGGGCTCCGAGCGAGGTGGCTGCGCAATGCGCCCCGATGCTATGACCGCCGCGTCGAGCCGCCTCCACTGAGAACACCTACATCCCCGACCTGCACATCGACAGGCTGAAGGCTAAAGTGCGCAACTTACACTAGTTGGGATTGATGGATGTTCGGCTATTTCTGCCCTGCCAGGAGGCATCTACGGGACTCTTCTCAGTCGCTGTGCGCGGCGCGTCCTGCGGGGTAGCCGGCGGCGCGCAGTTGGCGCCGACCCTCTGAACCTGTTGTCAATCTGGTCGAGGGTTTCGCGGGCCGTATATGCGTTGACCTCAAGAAGATCCTCGAACAAGTCAGTTCCGCGTTCTCGCGTCGCCGGGCCGAGGCGGTGCAACGTGATCGAGATGTCGACAAGCTCGGCGGCGGTCCCGGCTGTAGCGGTTCGAATGTCGCCCAACTCCCCCTTCCAGGTTGCAACTAGCGCAGATGCGATAGCCCCGACCAATTCGGCACCGTCCGGCAGAAGCGTTTGGAGCCGATCGACTATGAAGGTCGACTGTACGGGCGAATGCTTCTCGATGAAGGGAGCAATGACTTCGAGAAGCTCGAGCCACTCCGGTGTAGGCGTTATGTCATCGACGATGCGGAACAAGTCGATGATTGCAGACCATGTGCGGTCGCCCGCCCGAGGAATCGCCCTCTTCAGTATCTCTACGCACGCGCGTCGGCAGAGTTCGTCGGGCCACATGTTGACCGCTGCATAGGCAACCCCGGCAAGCGCTTCGGGCGATCCCCCTTCGAGAATGGCGTCAACCATCTGAGTCGACCATGAAAGCTGCGGCTGGACCACAGAGATGAGACCCGCAAGCTCTCCACGGGCCTGCTGCACCAGCGATGCCTCATGGCCCTCCCAATCCAGAAGCACGCCTTTCACGAAGGCGGGTATCAGCCACTGCAGATACGCCAGCAAGATGGCCGCTTCGCGGGATGTCTGCAGGCTGGGGTAGCGCTCGAACAGCTGCACGAGGAATGCATGGAATTTCGAAGGGTCTTCGGGTCGTACGTATTGCATGAAGCGCAACATCGCGCCCCACACACGCACATCGTCGCCCTTGTCTAGGTGACGCTGGAGCAGTGCTACTAGTTCATCGGGAAGCTTTCGCTGGAGATAGACCCGCGCTAGCACCTCCAAGATGGGGAAATTTCCATGGGGTAGGACGCTGACTCCTCCCATTCCCCACAGCACGGATTCATCGCGGGGCAGCTTATTGGAACCCTCGGAGCCAGTATCGAGAAGAGTTTCTTCGTCATCATCGTTGACGTTGATTGCGGCTGGCGGGTCCGAGGGCTTGCCCAGCCATCCGCTTAGCAATCCTACGATCTCATCGCTCAGTGGCTTGTCGCGAAGCAGGATGCGCTCAAGCCCGCGCGCAACGCTTCCGCGATATTCCTCTCCGCCAAACCCGCGGCTCTCCAGATCGAGGATGACGCGCTCGAACGCAGGTGGATCAGTTACCTCGCCAAGCTCGGCAAGCGCATACCCAGCGGCGCGAGTGCCGAACTCCGAATCTAACTGGGCGATGATCTTGAAAGCACGGTCAGGGTTCGCCTTTGCAAAACTCGCGAACTCTCGCGAGAGCTGAACATTCCCGCCCTTCATCCAATCACGTGGATTGTCCCACTCGGTAGCGTCAGGCAGTCGTTTGAAGGCGTTGATGATCTCCTCGTCCTTTGCCTTGGACATGGAGTCGGCTGACATGGGAGAGCCAATCCAACGCGCCTCGATACGGGGGTGAGCACGGCGTTCGCCAAACTTGCGCACACCTTCGGCGACTTTCTGCGTCGTCGCCTTGGTCAGCCGCTCGGTCGGCAGAGACTGAAGAAGCTCAAGCTTCATGTGCTCAATGGCCCGAATGAACCTGCGGCGTTGCTTGGCGTCCCGCTCATCGCCGGGCGACGGACTGTACGAGCCGACATAGTCCGAGAACTGTCTTATTTGCTCGTCGGACCAGTGCACTGCGGCTGCTTCGACGAGACGCCTCGTCGTGCCGCTTCCGTCGTGGATGTCTCCGAGGTGAAGGCGCCTCGTATCCCCCATCAAGTATGTTAGCGCGAAGTCGGCCAGCTTATCCGCATGCAGGGCCAGTGTGTGTGCGAACAGGCGATGAACAGGGACGGAGTCTTCGTGCTGGTGCTCTAAAATCCAGTTCTTTGCCGCCCCCGGATTCTTGCCCGCGAGCGAGTCGAGGGACGTGGTGAAGGCGGCCAGAAGAGCATGCTCTCCCAGACGACCGGCCTCTTCCTCCTCGAATCTCGGATCAACCCCATAGGGGATGGCGTAGCCAAGATCGCTGTGCTCGCCGCTGGCATCTCTCAGTGCACCGAGCGCTCTCTGAAGCCACGGCCAGAGGATGCTCAAGAAGTCCTCCGGTCGGGTTCGAGCAATCTCATCGAGCGTGCTGTAGCCATCGCTCTGCTCAAGAAGCTTGTGGAAGGGCTCCGACGGTGAACCGTGCAGGTGGTAGGCAAGTGAACCTTCATCATCTTCTGGATTGGCCGCGGCAGCCCTCGAGGCTGACTGGGCCATCGTCGCCGTCAGTTGCTTGTCGAGCCTCGCCAGCGACAACCTCAACGCAGTTTCCGGCTGTTCCGCACCGATCGCGGATATGGTGTGCTCGAATGCGAAGTCGGCGATGTCCGTGCGCATGATGACGTCGATTGCCATTTCAAGCTCGGCATCGGTCCACTTGGGCGCTTCCTGAAGCACAGCCCAGATGTTTCCGTCATTCTCCTTGTCTGAAAGCCACACTGACCTCATCAATTTCACGACGCTGACGCTGTCAAACTGCATGGCCCTCATGAGGGTGATTGTCGCTATACCAAGTTCATCGGGCGTCGTCATCGCCTCTCGTACGGCAGAGTGCTGTAGGCGTTCGAACCAGCCGGGGCTTCCCTGCATGGCTTGAAGGGCAATTCTCCGGGTCGACGAAGACAGTGCGGACCGCATCAGCGACACTTCGACTTCCGTCGGCGCCGTCTGGCTGCCCAGGAACTCGACAAGCAGAAATTTCAGGTGGCGGCGGGTCGCGTGGTTCCAAATGGCTTGGACCTCGGAGGCATAGGTCGGAGGATCGACATTGCGAAGGTAGGAGAGGCCCGCCCAAGTCTTCGGCCGGATGAAAAGTGACGCTTGTCGGCCAAGTACATATGCCGACAGGCGACCCTCTTTTTCGGCGAAAGAACGGGCGAGTGCATGTTCGAACAGTGTCTGGTGCGTGAACCCGACCTTGCTATCTGAACCAAAGTCAGCAAGGACGCCGGCGGCAATCAACGCGGCGACGTTGTCGGGCTCGGTCGCGTACCGCGCGCTCGGAACCCACAAGTTCTCATGCTCGGCCATGTCTTCGGCTATTCGCGAAGTTAGCGCGGAAAGCGCGCCACCATTGGGTACTGCGAGAATGCGTTCCTTCCAAAGTCGATCGAGCAGCTTCTGATAGTTGGTGAAGTCGTCGGCACCGCCGCCCTCAAGAAGACTAAGAAAGGTCTTGAGGGTTTGGGGGGATCTCATGAGACGTTGCGCGTCAGCGGGCCATCCCGCCGCCTTGACGCCGTTGCGCTCGAGGATTTCCAAGACGGTCGACCAGGCTGGCAAGTCGAGGTGAAGACTATCGGCACGCACCGTCTTGAGGCGAGTGTCGTGTTCGTACTCGAAGGTTCTCGAAGACACGACGACATGCACGTTGTCATTACCGCCCAGCCGCCGAATGATGTTGAGCAAAACGTTCAAGCGACCCGTTTTTAGGTCAATGTAGGTCGCGAGCGCGTCGAGCTGATCGATAATGAGCACGACCGGCCTCAGGCTAGCGATGCCTGACAGAAGGGTCGTGACGTTCTGGTTTAACCCAAGCGCTACCCTCAACGCGTCTTCATCTGCCACCGAAGGATCAATCAGATCGGCCTTTATCGCGAGAAAGGGCAGATCGCGCTCTCTGAGATTCCGAGCCATCGTCGCAAGAAGAGCCGACTTGCCTGCGCCTGGCTCGCCCAGCAAGGCGGTCGTCGACCCTTCTGGGCCCTCGATCTTTGCAAGTAGCGTGTCGAGTTCGGGTCGAGGAATCTCCGTACCGTCAGGCAAGCTCCTCGACCATTCCAAGAGCTCCCGAGACGCTGCCTCGAGAGCCTTCAATGATGAACGGGCCGCTGCAAAAACGTCCTCTTCAACGACACTCGTCAACGTGGCCCCAAACCTTGAGGACAATAGTTCAGCGAGAGCCGGTTCCGAAGCGCGTGAAACGTCTTCGGTCCGCAGCGAGAAGATCATGTGGAACGAACCGCTTTCAGTCCTCTCTAGCTCGATAGAATCGTCATCGAGGTGTTGTCGCAGGGCCTCTGCGATCTTCTCGCAGCGCTCGGGCGGGAAATCTTTCGCCCCGCCCGCAAACGAAAAAGCAACGCCCACGCGATCCTGCTGTGGTTCGGAAGGTGGTGGCAATCTTTCAGGTGGCGAAGCCAAGACCAGCGCCTCCCCCCTGCCTCTCAACGAGCTCGCTGGGTAGCGCTTCATCCTGAGGGCAATTAGCTCGAAGGCAAACGCGGCGGCATGGGCCGCGGCAACCGGCTGGTAGATGGCGTCCTTGTCAGGCTCCTTGCCTTCGCGGGCGTCGGAGATTCCTCGGATAATGATCGCGGGCGTACTTTCCTGTCGGGCTGCAAACAGCGCGCCGTAGCCCTCCATTTCGACCGCCTGCGCATCACCGCAATGCTTCGAAATCTGGACTTCGAGTTGTGAAGTCGCGTCGGCGGAGACAGCCTCTACCGAAACAATCGGCCCGATAACAGCGCCAGGCGGGTGCGGCTTTGGATAATCCTCGATGCTTGGCAACGTACCCCTGAGCGCAGGACGGATGCGATTCACCCAATCGCCATCCCGTTCAACCTTCGTTGCCAATTGTACGAGAACCTGGTCGGCGGGGAATCCCGCCGACCGAGCATTGAACTCGCCGCCCTCATACTTTCCCGAGTAGGGAAAATACACTTCACTAGAGGCGACCACCGATCCGATCGGAATGTCCTTCTTACGGGACCCAGCCACACCCACGAACACGATCATGTCGAAGGGTCCGCATTCCTGGGCGGGATAGAACACCGACGCCTGTGCCTCAAGATTGCCGGCGCGACTTTCGGCAACGACTACAAGGCAGTCCTCCCCATCCGAAGCGAAGGTTCCGAGCTCGACGATTTGATGGTTGCGAAGGGTCTTGTCCCCCAACGGCCGCAGGTGCGCGCGTACCGAACGCATTTCGAGCGCAATGGCCGTGACGATGAGGACGCGGCGCAGCCCACGTCGGTCAGCTTCGGCAAAAATCTCGTCAGCGCTTTGGATGGTCACAGGTCGGCAACAACCTTAAGAAGAACAATCAAAACTACTAAACTCGTATGGCATGAGCAACAGCTTCCGATCAACGATCCCCATGCGAGGTGCCAACCGCGCGATACGCTCCGGGGCGTGCAGCAACCCCTTTCAGTGCTACGTCAAGCATCGATGGGACTGGAGGTGCGGATCACCTGACCTCGCCCGCGATATACGAGCGCCTGCATGCAGCGCCCGCTTTGGGCGCTGCATCAAGGTCGCTTCTGGGCCAAACGCAGACATCGCAAAACGAATATAGGACGTTCGCTTTTTTTGAGAGAGCCGCGCGTAACAGACAGTCGCTACCGGCCCAATGTGACACTATTTCTCGTCGCGCTCCAGCCATGATCGGGATGCCGCCAGCCGCTTACCTCGCATTTATCCCCGCCATGTAAGTCTGCCCAATCCTTGGGGGCCGCACGCCAATGCTAGACAACTACGCACTCGACCGCTTCGGCGTAATCCATCAGATCGACGCCACGCCGATCACGTACGACAAGCAGTACATTTCCTATTACGAGGATCTCAGCGACCGGACCATCAAGCTCGGTTATCAGCGGCTTGGCTGGGTGCTGGGGATCACCGGCCAGATACCGCGATCCGTGCTGGAGATTGGCTATGGCACCGGCACCTTCGTCGAAGCCGCCAAAATTACCGGGGTTGCCGACTGCGCCGGCTGCGACATCACCCGGTTTCCGCTGCCCGAGGGTGTGTGCTTTGTCGATTGGGAAGAGGCGCTTGCCGGCGCGTGGGATCTCGTCGCCATGTTCGACGTGCTCGAGCACATCCCGGACCTGGGTTTCCTCGCCCGCCTTCAGGCCCGCCATCTGGCCATCGCCGTGCCCTATTGCCGTTGGCGTGAACTCGGTGCCGAGGGCGATGCGTGGTTCGAGACGTGGCGCATGCGTCTGCCCAACGAGCACCTGCACCATTTCGACCGTCAAGCGCTGGTGGCGCTGCTGGGGCACCATGGTTTTGAGTGCGTGACGCTGAACGGATTCGAGGACGGAATCAGGCTGCGGCCGGGCGAAGTGGGTCCCAACATTCTGTCCGGCTTTTTCAGGAAGCTATAGGCGCGCCCGGCTGGGCGCGCCTTCAGCCCAGGCGGATTATGGCGCCGGAGCGGGCGCCGGCGCCGGTGCCACGGGCGCTGCCGCCGGCGCCGCCGTGAACCCGCACTGCTTCTGTTCCATCTCGATCTGCTTCGTGATGCGGATGGCGTTCTGGGCGTAGGCTTCCGTCACCGAGCCGCTGTTGACGGTCTTGTCTTTCAGCGGGCTGACGGCGGCGCAGAGGTGGAAGACATGCTCTGTCGTAGACTTCGCCGCGCCGTTTTCCGGCGCGATCCAGTAGACGACATCCTGGCCATTGGGGTGTGCCGCGTCCTTCGTCGCATCGGCCACCGTGGTGGAGTCGGTGGCGATCGCCTGCGCCTGGGCGGCGACCTCGGGCGAACAGGCTGTGGTCGGCTGGCCCGCCTTGATCTGCGCCGCGCACTGGTTCATGTCCTGCGTGTACTGCTCGACCGACGGCGGCTGGTAGCTGACCCCGATCAGGGTCGCCAGCACGGCCAGCACCGCGCCGACGCCGCCGGCAATCTTCTTGCTCTTCGGATCCATGTTCTTGTCGTTGAGGATCAGGATAACCAGCGGCAGGAAGGCAATCAGCGTGATGATCGCGCCGAGCTGGTTCTGGACGAAGAACCTGAACGTGTCGGATTCGCGGGCCGGGTCCTTCCGGTTGGCCGCCTTCCAGAGCAGGCTGCCGACGATGGCGAAGATCGCGATGCCGACCAGAATGCCGATCAGCAGCGGCAGGTTGCCCTGGTCGAACTTGTGCTTGTAGAGCAAGACGATCCCGGCGATCTCGCCGCCAATGGCGATGACCCACGACAGCACGGCGAACAGGCGCAGCCGCGTGGCCCCGGACTTCTGGCCCTGCGTTGCCTGCCAGTCCTTGGTAACGTCTACGGTCGGCTTGTTGTCGGTCATGACCAGATCCCCCGGTATCGACACTTTTGCGGGGCGGCGTCAAAGGCGCCCGGCGCAGCGTCATTGATCGAACGTCGCCTGCTCCGGCGCGAAAGCGCCACGGCAGACCCCATCCTTATTGCGCATGATGGGATTCGTCCATAGCCGAGGCTGGCGGACGAGGATGCGGGCAATGGTGCGGAGGAGGGCAGCGCAATCGCATAAGGCGGCGCCAGCCCCACTCCGTCCGCCGCGGCCACTTCCCCCATGTCCATGGGGAGAGGAAACCCAGCCCATCAAGGCCGCCACCTCGGTGATTGGCATTTCCTCTCCCTCCGCGGAGCGGGCAATCGCATATGACAGGTTTCCGCTCTACGAATACCCCCACCCTTAATCCCTCCCCACAAGGGGGAGGGAGACTTGGTAGGCGCTGATCGCCGCAAATCGCCTAGGTTCGACGCCAGAAAGGGTGGCTTGCGGCAGCGTTCCCTCCCCCTTTTTGGGAGGGTTAGGGTGGGGTCCTCTTCGTAAGAACTCATATGTGATCGCCTTGCGCCGACGAAGGGAAGGTGGGTCGCCGAACCCGAGGGAGCGCCATATGCGATCGCCCTGCCATAGGTCGGATCACGCAACCGCGGGAGCGCAACTAATTTGTATACAAATGTTTCTGGGCGACATCGGTTTGTGAAGCGCTTCACCGTTGCCGCGCAATCGATCGGTTACAGAGGCCGTGCAAGAGCGGGCCTGAGGCAGCGCTTTGCTGCTGCATGGAGGTAACCGATGTTTGAAAGTCTCAGCAGAATTCGTGCTGCCCTGGCGCGCGCCAGCAAGCACAGGAAGACCGTGCGCGCACTGAATGCGCTGCCGACGGAGATCCAGAAGGACATTGGCTGGACGGAGTCGAGGTCGATCGATGAGATAAGGCTGCCGTTCTAGGGCCGCATCCAGCGTCGCTAATATATCGCTCGCCATCGATTGTTCGGAAGCGTACAGTATAGCATCGTCGGCCACATCAATGGGCGCTGACGCTTGGGAGCGACCATCGCACTCCTGCCCCGAGAGGAGGCATTGGAGCCATGGCGGAGCAACCGAGACAGTCCGGTCTGAGCGCCGAGACGCTCGCGGCCTTGGCGCGGGAAACCGGGGCCTCCGAGCAGCAGATACAAGAGATCGCATCGCTGATCGGCAACGATCGCTCGTCCATCGTGCGCGAAGCGCGCATGGTTGCGGCTGACCGCCCGAAGCGCTGATCCAGGAAAAAGCTGCTGGATTGATTGATGGGGCGTCGCCCCTGATTTGTCGGTTTTGTACGAAGTACAATGGCTGAATCCGAGTCAGCTATCGTCCAATGACCGTTTGCATTTGGGCAGGGCGCCGACGGCTGGGAGATGACATGTGCTCTTGCCCTTGACGGGAGAGAGCGATGGACCAGTCGGTCAGCAAGGAGAAAAGCGGCCTTTTGCGCCGCATGAACCCGGCCGACTTCGCACTGCTTGCGCCGCATTTGCACCATCGTGTGCTCGATCTCAAAGCCCCGCTCGAAATGGCGGGCGAGCCGGTCGCCTCGGTATGCTTCCTGGAAAGCGGCCTGGCCTCGGTGGTGGCGAGGAACCGGCCGGGGCTCGACACCGAGGTCGGCATCATCGGCCACGAAGGCATGTCGGGCTCCGCTCTGGTGATGGGCGCCGACTGGGCGCCCCATGATTGCTACATGCAGATGCCAGGCGAGGCGGTGTGCATCGATTCCGAGCCGTTCAAGGCAGCGCTGCAGAAAAGCCCGACGCTTCGCGCCTTCCTGCTCCGCTATGCCCACTACCTGCACGGCCAGACCAAATCCACGGCGCTGAGCAATGCCCGCGCCAAGCTCGAGGATCGGCTGGCCCGATGGCTCCTGATGTGTGACGACAGGGTGGTCGGCCACCAGATCCAGATCACGCATGAGTTCCTGTCCGTCATGCTCGGCGTCAGGCGCCCGGGCGTCACCATCGGACTGCAGATCCTGGAAGGGCGCGGCCTGATCCGGTCGAGGCGCGGCGAGATCGTCATCCGCGACCGCGATGGCCTGATCGCCGTCGCCGACGGTTTCTACGGCCAGGCCGAGGCCGATTACGAACGCCTGCTGGGCTGAGCCTGGCACCGCTGGAAATGGCCGACGCGAATGCCGGTGAAAGCATGTTGCCAGAGCCGCGCCGGCCATTTGCGGCCATCTGGGGAGAGGCCGCCCGGCAAATCTAGCATCGGCGCAAAAGCGGGCAACGAACCGCAATGGCTTGGTAAAAACCGTACATTCGAATTGTGTTGAACCTTGGTTCGGCAAGAGTATGAATCTGCTGTCGTGACCATGTATAGGGGGCGCTGGCGCCTGAGGCTTCGACAGGCCGCCCGCCGATGTGAACGGGGAAAACCGAAATGGCAGAACTGCTTTTCGATGTATCCGCCTTCGATTGCGCCATCCTGCGCGCCGCCTTCATCAAATCGGTGATGGAAGACAATGTCCCGGAAAAGCGGTGGCGCGCGCTCGCCGCTTCCCTGGTTCGCGACCTGACCGACCACGAAGACGTCGAGCCGGATCTGCTCGGCTGGATCACGCGCAAGTAGCGGTACCCTGACGGTCCGGCGGCTACCCCAGCCACCACCACAGCGCCGCGATCGCCGCAAGCACCGCCACCACCGACAGCCCCAGCATGATGTAGCTGCCCTTGATGATGTCGCGGATGATCTTCTTGACGCTTTCGCGGTCGTTGAGGTTGGGGAAAGGCTCGTTGGGCAGCGCCACGCCGAGGAAGCCGCAGAGCGGCGCCCAGCCATCGCTGACCTTGAACACCAGGAGCTTCTCCGGCGGCACCGCCGCTATCACCTCCTCGGTATAGGCGTTGTAGCGCGCCACCGCCTTGGCGCGGTCGTCCATCACGCCGGCAAGCGTGCGGCCCCAGATCAGCCTGTGCGACATGTCGCCGAATTTGCGGCCGAACGGCGTCAGCCATTCCAGCACCTTGAACTGCCACAATGTCTCGGTGAAGTGGATGGTGTCGATGGTGCTGTCGTACCAGGCCTCGGCGCCGCGCGGATGCAGGGTGAGCAGCACCTTGGCGTCGGGATAGGCGGCCATCAATTCGCGCCACACGCAGCATCCCGGATTGTCGACCGTCGCCTTGTAGTTGGCAAAGACTCTGGTCCAGTCGTGCTGGCTGCCGGGCGGGCTGTTGGCCACCTTGCGCCAGAAGTCGAGATGGCCCTTGTTGGCCTTGTTGAGGATGACTTCCTGCATGTGGTAGCTGGGAAGGCCCAGCCTGTTCAGCGCGGCAAAGGTCGACCATGTGCCGGTGCGGCCGAATCCGGCTCCGATGAGCTCAAGCGCCATTTTATCCCCCCTGGTTGAGACCGCTTTTCTTTTTATGCCGGTCCGCTCGGAATGAGGTTGCATCCGCGCCCCTCGGCGCGCAACAATTTTTCCTGTGCAGGGCAGAAATGTGTTTGCTTTTTCGTCTGGGCCACGCGGAATGACGGTCTGGCTATTCCCGCGGGTGGGGGAGCCTGATAATAGGTCAGCCAGATTGACCTAAATTCGCATGGCCGGGACGGTCATGCTGGACCAGATGCCGCATCCCGGGAGGTTGGCTCGTGAGTTTGATGGACCTGTTGGCGTCGCGCGCCTCGCGCATGAAGGCGTCAGAAATCCGCGAGCTGCTCAAACTGCTCGACCAGCCCGACATCATCTCCTTTGCCGGCGGCATCCCCGATCCGGCCTTGTTTCCGGCCCAGGCGATCGCCGATGCCTATGCCTCGGTGCTGGGCGGTGCGGAGGCGAGCGCAGCACTTCAGTATCAGGTCTCCGAAGGTTATCTGCCGCTCAGAAAATGGCTGGCCGGCCAGATGGGCAAGCTCGGCATTGCCTGCGACGAGCACAACATCTTCATCACCTCCGGCTCGCAGCAGGCGCTGGATTATCTGGGCAAGCTGTTCCTGTCGCCCGGCGACACAGCGCTGGTGACGTGGCCGACCTATCTCGGCGCGCTCCAGGCCTTCAACGCCTATGAGCCGCGCTACGACCGCCTGACGCCGGATGGCGGCAACATGACGCCGGCCGCCTACCAGGCGGCGGCTGCTGCCCCCTCTACTTTTGCAAAAGAGGGCGGCAAGGTGAAATTCGCCTATCTGGTGCCCGATTTCGCCAACCCGACCGGCGAGACGCTGAACCGCCAGCAGCGCGAGGCGGTGCTCGACCTCGCCGACGAGCTCGACATTGCCGTCATCGAGGACGCCGCCTATCGCGCGCTGCGCTACGACGGCGAGGGCCAGCCGCCGATCCTGGCGCTCGACTGCGAACGCTCCGGCGGCATCGAAAACGCCCGCACGCTCTATTGCGGCTCGTTCTCCAAAATCCTGTCGCCGGGCATGCGCGTCGGCTGGGTCTGCGCGCCGCGCCGCGTCGTCGAGCGACTGGTGCTGATGAAGCAGGCGTCGGACCTGCACAGCCCGTCGATCAACCAGCTGGTGATGCACCGGGTCTCCGAGGCCGTGTATGACGGCCAGGTGGAAAAGCTGATCGGCGCCTATCGCCAGCGCCGCGACGGCTTGCTTGCGGCACTCGAAGCGGAAATGCCGGATGGCGTCAGCTGGAGCCGACCGGAAGGCGGCATGTTCGTTTGGCTGACGCTGCCCGAAGGTGCGGACGCCACGGCACTGCTCGCCCGCTCGGTCAAGGAAGCCCGCGTGGCCTTCGTGCCGGGCAACGCATTCTACGCCGACGGTTCGGGCCGCAACACGATGCGGATGAGCTTTACGCTCGCAGATGAACGCGCGGTGGGTGAAGGCGTGCCGAGGCTGGCGAAATTGATGAAGGGCTAGGCGCCCTACCTCCCCCTTGTGGGGAGGTCGACCGAAGGTCGGGTGGGGGTGCTTGGCGCCGACCCCCACCCCGATCCGCTTTGCGGATCGACCCTCCCCACAAGGGGGAGGGTAAAAAAGTCACTCCGCCACCACCAATTTATCCTGCGTCTTCGTTTCGAAATCGCTGGCGTCGTGGCGCTCGTGCAGTTGCATGGCCGGGTCGCCGAAGGCGCGGTTGACCATGCGGCCGCGTTGCACGGTCGGGCGGGCGTCGATCGCCTTGGCCCAGCGTTGTACGTGCTCGTAGTCCTGCACCGACAGGAATTCGGCGGAATCATTGTACATGCGGCCGAGCGCCAGGCCGCCATACCAGGGCCACACCGCCATGTCGGCGATCGAATAGAAGGCGCCGCCGAGATATTCGGTCTCGGCCAGCCGCCGGTCGAGCACGTCGAGCTGGCGCTTGGTCTCCATGGCGAAGCGGTCGATGGCGTATTCGAACTTTTCCGGCGCATAGGCGTAGAAATGGCCGAAGCCGCCGCCGAGATAGGGCGCCGAGCCCATCTGCCAGAACAGCCAGGACAAGGTTTCCGCGCGCGCCGGCTGTTCGGTCGGCAGGAATTCGCCGAACTTTTCCGCGAGATAAAGCAGGATCGAGCCGGACTCGAAGACGCGGACAGGCGTCTTGCCGCTGCGGTCGAGCAGCGCCGGGATCTTGGAGTTGGGATTGACCTCGACAAAGCCCGAGCCGAACTGGTCGCCATCGTTGATGCGGATCAGCCAGGCGTCGTATTCGGCGCCCTTGTGGCCGAGCGCCAGAAGCTCCTCCAGCATGACAGTCACTTTGACCCCATTCGGCGTCGCCAGCGAATAGAGCTGCAGCGGATGCTTGCCGACCGGCAGCACCTTGTCATGCGTCGGACCGGCAATAGGCCGGTTGATGCTGGCGAACGTACCGCCATTGGCTTTCTTCCAGCTCCAGACTTTCGGCGGGATGTATTCGGTCATGCGGGGAATTCCTTGGGTTTGGCGGGGCGAAAACGACGGCGCGAGACTGATGGCGGAAAAGTCGGCGGAACGTAGATACTGGAACACATAGGTGCAATTCAGAAAGGTTCAACTTGTGTTGAACTATTATCGATGTCAGCGCCGCCCCTCATGGCCCTGCCGGGCACTTCTCCCCGTATAGTGACGGGGAGAAGGACGCTTGTCCGAACCGGATAGATAGGTAACAGAATGGACCGATAGCATGGGTGACAGTTTTCTTGTCCGCCGGAGGACCGGCGATGGT